>NZ_JBNOYB010000079.1:0-6538 GCF_050312375.1 Schaalia sp. | reverse complement strand
GGTGCCGCCTCCACGCGCCACCCCTCCCCCGTGCGGCTCAAGGTGCGGGCCCCCGTGCGGGTGAGCACCGCCCCTCCGGCGCGAAGGATCGCCTCGCGCAGCGCCTCGACGAGCGCCCCCATGCCGCCGCGGATCCCCACGTCCCCGCGCGGACCCGGGGAACGGGCGAGGATCTCCTCGACTGCGGCGGACAGGCTCCCGGCTGCGAGGGTGGCGGCCCGGAGCCCGGGAACGACCCGGTCGGCATCGAGGTCCGCCGGATCGGCGGAATGGATGCCCGCGACGATGGGGCGGACCAGGCGATCGACCACGGCCCGTCCCATGCGCGCCTCGACGAAGGAGGCGAGATCGGGGCGCTCCCCCCCGGCATCCGCCGGGAGGCGGCGGTCCTCCTGCGCCCGCTTCGCGCCCTCGTCCCCGAGGATCGCCGCGACTGCGGGCAGGCCCGGGTCGGAGGGGATGCCCATGAGAGAGGCCGGCGGGAAGGGGTGGAGCGCCCAGGGGGCGTCCCCGGAAGGATCGAGCGGCGGGAGGAAGAGGGAGGCGCGACCGCCCTCGGGGGCGACGACCTCGAGGCCGAGCTCAGCGGCCATCGACGACACGGCCGTCCCGCGCGGGGCGAAGGACTCCGCGCCGATGTCGATGCGCGCTCCCGCGATGTCGAGGGCGGCGATCTGACCGCCGAGGTAGCCGCGGGCTTCGAGGATCAGGGGGCGCAGGCCCGCCCTCGTGAACTCCCAAGCGGCGGCGAGTCCCGCGATCCCGCCGCCGATGACGATCGCGTCGAAATGCCGGTCGGCTGAAGCGTCAAGGGGGCTGCTCATCGGGAGTGCACCTGCTCGACGATCCGCGTGAGGACCTCGGGGTCCGTGTCGGCGGGAACGCCGTGCGCGAGATTGAAGACGTGGGCGGGCGCGTGAAGACCGCGTCGCAGGACCTCGTCGACCGCGCGCTCGCGGATCTCGCGAGGTGCGGCCAGACAGGCCGGGTCGAGGTTGCCCTGAAGGGGGAGTGCGCCGCCGAGCAGGGTGTTCGCCTCATCGAGGCCGATCCGCTCGTCCACGCCGATCGCATCGGCCCCCGCCTCGCGCATCGCGCGCAGCAGGTGGGGCGTGCCCGTCCCGAAGTGGATGAGCGGCGCGGGCAGGCCGGTGGAGGGGCTGATCGCAGAGCGGGCGATGTCGAGGGCGAGGGCGGAGTGGGGGAGCGCCGATTCCCGGTAGTCGCGCTCGGAGAGGACGCCGACCCAGGAGTCGAAGAGCTGTGCGGCCGAGGCGCCCGCCGTCACCTGTTCGGCGATGAATCCGCCGGTGACGCGCGCGCACCAGTCGAGGAGCAGCTCCCATGACCGGGGGTCGGAGCGCATGAGACGGCGCGCTTCGAGGCGGTCCCGGGAGGGGCCGCCGTCGATGAGGTAGCAGGCGAGGGTGAAGGGCGCCCCGCCGAAGGCGATGAGCGGAGTGCTCCCGAGCTTTTCGACCGTCAGGGCGACGGCCTCGCGGATCGCCTCCAGGCCGGGGCGCGCGTCGAGGCGGGCGCCCGGATCGATGAGGCGCTCTACGTCGGAGCGGGTGCGGATCGGACGGTCGATGACCGGGCCGATCCCGGAGGCGATCTCGACATCGACCCCCGCGAGGAGCAGGGGGACCATGATGTCGGAGTAGAAGACCGCGGCGTCGACGCCGTGGCGCCTCACGGGCTGGAGGGTCGCCTCGGCGACGAGCCCGGGATCGAGGCAGGCCTGGAGCATCGGAGCCCCCGAGCGCGCCCGGAGCTCCCGGTACTCGGGCAGGGAGCGGCCGGCCTGGCGCATGAACCAGACGGGGGTGACCTCGGGGCGCTCGCCTCGCAGGGCCCGGAGGAAGGGGGAGTCGAGGAGAGCCTCGCCCTGCGTCGACCGTGTGCTCGAAGTCATGGAATGCATTTCCTTCTGTGGGGGTCCTTCATCGAATTCTAAGAGACATGATTTTCTGTCGTTCCGTCAGGAAATGGCGATTCCCGAGGGCGGGGTATTTCCTGTCGGAGTGTCAGAAAAATAGCGTCCCCGAACTCCTCCGAGAATTGTGCCCTATTTCGAAGAATATGGTTTGATTGCGCCGTCATGGGAATTCACCTCCTTTCTGCGAGTCATTCGAATCGCGGCCTCAACGACGTCGCTGCGGCCTCCGTCGCCGTACCCGCGATCCTCGATGCGCACCTCGCCGAAGGGGCCCTCGACGGGGCGATCCTCCTGTCGACCTGCAACCGCGTCGAAATCCTCGTCGATTCCGAGTCCTTCCCCTCCGCCCTCGTCGATGATCTTCCGGGCGTGCGCGCCCTCAGCGGCGTCGACGCCGCCGAGCACCTCTTCCGCGTCGCATGCGGGCTCGACTCGATGGTCGTCGGCGAACGCGAGATCGTCGGCCAGGTGCGCAGGGCCGCCGACGAGGCCGGACGGAAGGGGCGCCTCACGCCCTCGCTCTCGCGCCTCGTGCAATCCGCCTCCGCCGTATCGCGCAGAGTCGCCGCTGCGACGGGACTGGCCGGCAGGGGCCGCTCCATCGTCGAGGTCGCCCTCGCCATCGCCGAGGAATCTCTCGGCCCGCTGCGCGGACTGAGCGCCGTCCTCATCGGCACGGGCTCGTACGCGGGCGCGTCCGTCGCGGCCCTGCGCGACCGCGGAGTCGCCGACATCCGCGTCCACTCGGCCTCCGGGCGGGCCGAAGCATTCTCCGAGGGCCACGGCACGCGGCCCGTCGGCCCGCGCGAGCTGCCAAAGGCCCTCGTCGGAGCCGACCTCGTCCTCGCCTGCCGGGGCACCGGACAGCCCGTGCTCTCCGCCGCGGACCTCGACGACGCCATGAGCGCCCGGCGGGGGCGTCGCCTCGTCATCCTCGACCTCGCCCTGCGTCCCGACATCGCGCCCGCTGAAACGCTCCCCGAGGGGATCCGACGCATCGACCTCGACGCCGTCGCGAAACGCCTTCCCGAGGTCGAGCACTCCGAGCTCGAGGCCGCGGAGCGGATCGTCGCCCGCGCAGTGCGCGACTTCGCCCACGAATCCGAAGGGCACGGCGTCGACGCGGCCGTCGTGGAACTGCGCGCCCGGGTCGACGCCGTCCTCGAAGAGGAGACCGCCGCCCTCGCCCACCTCGCGCCCGCGGAACGCGAACGCGCCGCCCGAGCCCTCCGCCACTTCGCCGCCCGCCTCCTCGACGTCCCCTGCCGCCGAGCCCGAGCCGCCGTCGCCGACGGCAACGCCGCGGGCTACCTCGAAGGAATCGACCTCGTCCTCGGAATCGGAGGGAATGGACGATGAACCCCGCGCATCCCTACGACGCCCTCCTCCTGGTCTCATACGGCGGCCCCAACGGCCCCGAGGACGTCCTGCCCTTCATGCGCAACGCGACCCGCGGCAAGGGCATCCCCGATGAGCGCCTCCTCGAGGTGTCCGGGCACTACGCCCGCTTCGGCGGCGTCAGCCCGATCAACGCCTGCAACGAACGCCTGATCGAGGCCCTCCGCGCTGAATTCGCAGCCCGCGGAGCCGAGCTCCCCGTCGTCCTGGGCAACCGGAACTGGCATCCCTTCATCTCCGCATCGCTCGCCGAGCTCGTCGCCTCGGGCGCGAAGCGGATCCTCATGCTCCCCACCTCCGCCTACGCCTCCTACTCGGGGTGCCGCCAGTACCGCGAAGACGTCGCAGCGGCTCTCGCCGGCATCGGTGAGGACGCGGACGGCGTCACGGTCGATAAGACCCGGACCTTCTACGATTCTCCGGGCTTCCTTCAGGCCCAGGTCGACAGGATCGCAACCGCCTACAGGCGACTCGAAGAACAGGGTCGCGGAGCGGAAGAGACCCGCCTCCTCCTCGTCACCCACTCCATCCCCGTCGCCATGCAAGAAGGGTCGGGGGACCCTGAACGGCCCGGATCCGACTACATCGCCCAGCACCTCGCCCTCGCCGAAGTCCTCGTCCCCCGCGTCGAAGACGCCCTCGGAGTCGAGCGCGGAACCATCCGTGCAGAACTGGCCTACTGCTCGCGCTCGGGCCCGCCGCAGGCGCGCTGGCTCGAACCCGATATCAACGACCGCCTCGAAGAACTCGCCGCCGAGGGCGTGCGGGCCGTGTGCTGCGCCCCCATCGGATTCGTCTCCGACCACATGGAAGTCGTCTACGACCTCGACACCGAGGCCGCCGAAACGGCGGAAGGCCTCGGCATCGACTACGTGAGAGCCGGAACCGCGGGGACCCACCCGGCCCTCATCGCCTCCCTCGTCGACCTCGTGTGCGAAAGGGCCGCGAGGGCCAGGGGCGAGGACCCCGAACGCCCTTGCGCCCTCGAATCCGGGCCTTGGCATGAGGAATGCGGTCCCCACTCCTGCCGGATGATCGCCGGCCTTGATACGGGGATCCCCGTCGTCGCAGGTCCCGCCGCGCCGAAGAACGGGGAGCCGCCCCCGCATCATCCGCACCGCGCCCGCGAGGCGCAGCGCTGAGGGCGGGCGGCGTCCGTCCCACCACGAATCACCCCAACCGACGAAGGAGTACACCATGGGCAACTACGTCCACGATCCGCGCGACGCCGAGAACGTCGACATCGACGCGATCAACAACGGCTTCCACTACGGCCTCACCTCCGTATTCGCCACCGCCGTCCCCCTCCCCTCCGATGAGGCCGAGCGCTCCGCCCTCGTTGCCGACACCCTCGCGGCGATCGAGGTCGAGGGCGTCGAGCTGCGCGGAACCTACGACATCGCGGGCTTCCGCGCCGACGCCGACCTCCTCGTGTGGTGGCTCTCGGACGATCCGGCGGCGATCCAGAAGGCCTACCGGGCCTTGCTCGCCTCGCCGCTGGGCGACTACCTCGACCCGGTCTGGTCCGTCATGGGCCAGCACACGCCCGCGGAGTTCAACCGCGGCCACGTCCCCGCCTGCTTCGCGGGAGTCGCCCCCCGCGACTGGATCACCGTCTACCCCTTCGTCCGCTCCTACGACTGGTACCTCCTGCCCGCCGAGGAGCGCTCGCGGATCATGTCCGAGCACGGCCGCAACGGCTTCTCCCAGTACCCCGATGTCAAGGGCTCGACCCTGTCGAGCTTCGGCATGAGCGATTACGAGTGGATCCTCGCCTTCGAGGCCGATTCCCTCGACCGTCTCGAGGGCGTCCTCCACGCCCAGCGCTACACGGAGGCGCGCCTCCACGTCCGCGTCGACACCCCCTTCTTCACGGGGCGTCGCGTGCCGCTCGCCGAGTGGGCCTCCGTCCAGCCCCTCGCCTGAGTCGACTCGTCTGCCCAGAAGCGGGGGCGTCGAAGACGGAGGTCCCATCGGCCCTTCGGACTTCGGCGCCCCTCCGCTCCTGTAAGGGGGGCGCGGAAGGGGTGCGGCGCGGAGCGGGGGAGTGCCGAGGTCGCAGGATGATCGTCGAATGTCGCGATTGAGAAAATTAGGCTAGCCTTGCCTGACGTAATTTCAGCTTTCCTTAGGAAAAGGATCGATATGCGACGTCATCGCCTCATCGCGGCCGCCGGAGCCGCCCTCGTCGTCGGGCTCCTCGGAGCCTGCTCCTCCGGGGCCTCCGAATCCGCGGGCGCCGAATCCGCGGCCCCCGGTACCGGCGCGGCAGTCATCGAGCACGCCTTCGGCGAGACCGCCGTCCCGCAGAAGGTCGAGCGCGTCGCGACCATCGGCTGGGCGAACCAGGACGTCGCCCTCGCCCTCGGCGTCGTCCCCGTCGGCTTCGCCGCCCAGACCTGGGGAGTCGAGGACGGATCCGGCATGCTGGCCTGGACGAAGGAGAAGGTCGACGAACTCGGCGGGAAGCCCGTCCTCTTCGACGAGACCGACGGCATCGACTTCGAAGCCGTCGCCGCGACCGAGCCGGACATCATCCTCGCCGCCTACTCCGGCCTCACCCGGGAGGACTACGACACGCTGACGAAGATCGCGCCGACCATCGCCTACCCGGGCGCCGCCTGGGGCACGCCGTGGCGCGACTTCATCCGCATGGACGCCGCCGGCATGAACAAGGCCGCCGAGGGCGAGACTCTCGTGAACGGGCTCGAGGAGAGGATCTCCCGTGCGGTCGCCGCCCATCCCGAGATCAAGGGCAAGTCGGCCGCCTTCTTCTACGGATCGCCGAGCGACCTGTCCCAGATCGGCTACTACACGACCACCGACCCGCGCACGGCCTTCCTCGCCGACCTCGGCCTCACCGTCCCCGGGTCCGTGAAGAGCGCCTCCGAGGCCGATCCGAGCTCCTTCCACGTCCAGGTCTCCGCCGAGAACGCCGACGCCCTGTCCGACGTCGATCTCATCGTCATGTACGGCGAGGAGTCCGACCTCGCGACCTACCAGGCCGACCCCCTCATCGGGACGATCCCCGCCATCGCGAAGGGCGCCGTCGTCTTCGTCGGCAACTCCTCCTTCGCCGCCTCGACGAACCCCGGGCCGCTCTCGATCCCGTGGGGCATCGACGACTACGTCGCGAAGATCGCCGAAGCCGCGGGCAAGCTCGCGTGACCTCCTCCCGTCCGACAGCGGTCCTCGCACTAC
>NZ_JBNOYB010000078.1:0-30125 GCF_050312375.1 Schaalia sp. | reverse complement strand
GGAGTGCCCCGTCGATGGGGCCCGTCATGGCCGGCCAGGCGCCCGCGAGCGTCCGACTCGTGGCCCCTCGCCGGTGCCGAATGCGCCGGGAGGCGAGCCGCGGGCCCTTCGACCGCTTTCGGGCCGGGCCGAGTAGGCTGTCCTCAGCGCTCGGCCGCGGATCGCGTCCGGGCTCGACGACGGGAAGGAACCTTCATGGCGAGAATGTTCGGCACCGATGGAGTGCGCGGGCTTGCGAATGATCTGCTCACCCCTGCACTGGCCGTTCAGCTCGGTCAGGCGGCCGCGCGGGTCCTCACGCGCGACAACCCCTCGGGCATCCGCTCGCGCACCGGGCGGCCGCGGGCGATCGTCGGCCGCGACACGCGGGCGAGCGGCGAATTCCTCGACCACGCGATCAGCGCCGGCCTCGCCTCCTCGGGCGTGGACGTGACCCGCGTCGGGATCCTCCCGACGCCGGCGATCGCCCACCTCACGGCGACGCAGAACATCGACCTCGGCGTCGTCATCTCCGCTTCGCACAACCCCTTCCAGGACAACGGCATCAAGTTCTTCGCACGCGGCGGCTACAAGCTCGACGATGCGCTCGAGGACGAGATCGAGGCCCTCCTCGGCAAGGTCGAGGACCTGCCGACCGGCCTCGGAGTCGGCCGCGTCATCAAGGGGGAGACCGTCGCCGACCAGAACTACGTCAACCACCTCGTCGATTCCGTTGCGACCGACCTGTCCGGTCTGCGCATCGTCGTCGATGCGGCGAACGGCGCCGCCTCCTTCGTCGGCCCGGCCGCGCTGCGCGCCGCCGGTGCCGAGGTCATCGTCATCAACGCCTCCCCGGACGGCCTCAACATCAATGCGCACTGCGGCTCGACCCACCCCGAGCAGCTCCAGAACTACGTCGTCTCGACCCATGCGGACATGGGCGTCGCCTACGACGGGGATGCGGACCGCTGCCTCGCGGTCGACGCCGGGGGCAACCTCGTCGACGGCGACCAGATCATGGGCCTCCTCGCCGTCGGCATGAAGGAGGACGGCACCCTCGGTTCGGATACGCTCGTCGTCACCGTCATGTCGAATCTCGGCCTCATCCTCGCGATGAAGGAGCACGGCATCCGCACCGTCCAGACCGGCGTCGGCGACCGCTACGTGCTGGAGAAGATGCTTCAGGGCGGCTACACCCTCGGCGGCGAGCAGTCGGGTCACGTCATCGACACGATCCACGCGACGACCGGCGACGGCGTGCTCACTTCTTTGCGCGTCGCCGCGCGGATGAAGCGCACCGGAAAGTCCCTCGCCGAGCTCGCCTCCATCGTCTCGCGCCTCCCGCAGACCCTCATCAACGTCAAGGGGGTCGACAAGGCCTCGGCCGGTACGAACGCGGCGGTGCAGGCGGCCGTCCTCCGGGCCGAAGAGGAGCTCGGCGAGACCGGTCGCGTCCTCCTGCGGCCCTCGGGCACAGAGCCGCTCGTGCGCGTCATGGTCGAGGCGGCGACTCAGGAGCGGGCGGACTCGGTCGCCCAGACCCTCGCGGATGTGGTCAAGGAGAATCTGTCGCTCTAGGTGGCATTCCCTTGAAGCGTCAAGGGCCCGGGTTCACTTTCGTGAGCCCGGGCCCCTTTCATTTCGGCCTTCGGCTCAGGTCGGCGTCGAGGGGCTCCCGACGGGGCGCGGGCCCGCTCGCATTCCCCTCTTCGGACCGGGAGGCGCGATCGCCGTGCCCTGCTCAGTGCGTGAGGCGGACGGATGCGCCCCATACCGGTGAGGTGGGGATGGTGGTCACCCTGCGCGCTGTTCGGGGGGCTTCGATGATGGTGATGAGCGCGTCGACCGCCGCTTCGGTCATCTCCCGCAGGGGCCAGTCGACGGTGGTGAGGCGCGAGTCGCCCGCGCTCCGTCGTTCGTTGTTGCCGAATCCGAGGATCGACAGCCTCTCCGGGACCGGGATCCGGAGCTCCTCCGCGGCGGTGAAGACCCCGGGTGTTTGAGAATCGTCGGAGCAGAAGATGAGTTCGATCAGCGGATCGCGGCTGAGCAGGTCCAGGCAGGCCCGGTGGGCGGTGGCGGCCTCCCAGTCGGGCAGGGAGATCATTTCGGCCCTTTCGCCGTATCGGGTGAAGAGGGGGTTCTGTCGGGAGTGGTTGGTATTGGGGCCGGCGAGGAAGATCGCGTGCGAGCGGTGCGCGCTCGGCGGATCGAATCGGTCGAGGATGGCGTCGACTCCCGCTGATTCGTCGATGCGGATCAGGGCCCTGGTGTCTGCGACGTCTTCGGTTTCGATCATGGACATCCCGACGACGGGGATGCCCATGTCGGCGAGGAGGGCGTTGGCGAACTGCTCGGCGGAGGTGGTTTCGCGGATGACCCCTGCGAGCGGGGTGTCGGAGATGAGGGCGCGGATCACCTCCGCGTCGGTGGCCTCCTCGCTGCTCTGGAAAAGGGGGATGAGGAGGTAGCCGCGCCGTTGGATCTCGATCATCGCGGTGGTGAGGACCGTGTGGACGACGGGGACGAAGGGGTCGTCGGGAAGGGCGGCCATGAGCAGGGCGATGAGGTGGCTGTTCCCGGAGCGCAGGGAGCGCGCCGCCGCATTCGGGATGTAGTTGAGCCGGAGGGCCGCCGCTTTGACCCGGGAGATGGTCGCTTCGGCGATCTTGAGTTCTTTTCCGCGCCCGTTGAGGACGAGGGAGACGGTCGAGGGGGCGACTCCTGCGGCTTTGGCGACGTCCGCGCGGGTTGCGCGTTCCATGATGTCCCCCTTCTACGTCGACGGGTTTGGGAATCCAGTGACTATAACGTGTTAGTCTTGGTCTGCGGTCATCGCGGACCTCAGTGATCATTTCATCTCTTGTGGAGACTTGCGCAGTGAAAGTCGCATTCCAATCGGAATCCTATGCTCCCGTCGCGGGACGCGTATGCGATCCCCGCGCGCACCTGAAGGACGATCGGGGAGTGCTCCGCCTCAACGGGACATGGGGGTTCCGCTGGAGCGAGTCCGATCCCTCCTACGGCCTCGATCCGGGTGAGCCCGCCCCCTGCCCGCCCTCGCCGATGCCGGAGACGATCGACGTCCCCTCGCACTGGGTCCTGCGAGGGGGAGGGCGCTGGGGCGCGCCCTGCTACACCAATGTGGTCTTCCCCTTCCCCGTCTGCCCGCCCTTCCCGCCCCAGGACAATCCGACCGGCGACTACCATCGGCGATTCGAACTCCCCGCCTCCTGGGATCTCGAGGGCGGTCGCGTGCGTCTGCGCTTCGAGGGTGCGGAATCGATGCTCCGCGTCTGGGTGAACGCCCAGTGGATCGGGATGGCGACGGGATCGCGCCTCGCGCACGAGTTCGACATCACCGACTCCCTGCGCGCGGGCGGCAATGAATTGATCGTCCGGGTCTCGCAGTACTCCTCCGGCTCCTACCTCGAGGATCAGGATCAATGGTGGCTTCCGGGGCTCTTCCGGGACGTGGAGCTGCGCTACCTGCGCTTCGGGGACATCGAGGACCTGTGGATCAGGGGCGATTACGACCCGGTCGGGGGAAGGGGGAGCCTCGAGGTCGAGGCGAGGCTGTGCGAGGGCCCCGGTGCCCCTCCCGCCTCCGTGGGCTTCGAGTTGCGGATCGACGAGGGCGGGGCGCGCGTGCTCGATCTCGTGCGGGGAGGGGACGGGCGCTACGCCTCGGCCCCTCTTGATGTCGGAGGCGTGGAGCCGTGGTCCCCGGACGCGCCGAGACTGTACGGGATCGGGGTGGCGCCGATCGGGAATCCGGGCGCGGTCCGTTCGCTCGCGATCGGATTCACGCGGGTGGAGATCGTCGAGGGGCAGCTGCGGGCGAACGGGGAGCCCCTCAAGCTCAACGGCGTCAACCGGCATGAGATACGCGCCGATGAGGGGAGGGTCTTCGACGAGGCGTGGGCGAGGCGGGACTTCGCGCTCATGAAGTCCTTGGGGGTCAACGCCATTCGCACCAGCCACTACCCGCCTCATCCCCGCCTTCTCGATCTCGCCGACGAGATCGGCCTGTGGGTGATGCTCGAAGGCGATATCGAGACCCACGGCTTCGAGGGGGAGGGGGAGTGGGAGTCCAATCCGACGGCGGACCCCCGGTGGCGCGGGGCGTTCCTGGACCGGACGATGAGGGCCTTCGAGCGCGACAAGAACCATCCTTCGATCTTCTGCTGGTCGCTCGGCAATGAATCGGGCACCGGGGCGAACATGGCCGAGGCCGCACGGCGCCTGAGGGCCCGGGCGGGTGCGAGGGCCCTGCTCCACTACGAGGGCGATCACGCCTTGGAGTACACGGACATCTACTCGCGGATGTACCCCACGCTCGAAGAGGTGCGCGCGGTCCTCGAGGCCGCGGATCCGGGCGCCCCCGTCGCCGTCGAGGGGCATCCCGCGAGTCGGGTGTCCGCCGAGGCACGGGCGCGCATCAGGAGGGCCCCCTATCTCATGTGCGAGTACCTCCATGCGATGGGGACCGGACCGGGGGGCGCGCGGGACTACGCGGCGCTCATGGGCCATCCCCGTCATGCGGGCGGCTTCGTGTGGGAGTGGCGCGATCACGCCCTGTGGCAGGACACCGATTCGGGCAGGAGGCTCGCCTACGGGGGCGACTTCGGCGAGGCCGTGCACGACGGATCCTTCGTCTGCGACGGCCTGGTGAGCGCGGACTCGCGCATTTATGCGGGGACTTACGCCTGGGCGCGGGCGATGGCGCCGGAGGCGCCGGCCCTCTCCGCCGGGCCCGCAGGGCAGGGCGAGGGGGCGGCCCGTCTTCGCGCGACGGCGGAGCGGATCGAGGACGTGCGGGTCGAGAGCGGAAGGGAACGCTTCTTCGTCCTCGATGAGGCGGGCGGTCTCGTCCGCGTCGGGGACATGGGGTTCGGCCCTGTCGTCCTCAGCGCCTTCCGGGCGCCCACGGACAATGATCGAGGGCGCGGCCCCGTCGATTACTGGGGGCTCCGCGAGGGCCGGGAGGGGGAGCTGGGTGCGGGCCTCAATGAGCGCGGGGTCTCGCACGCGCAGCGCTGGAAGGCCGCGGGCCTGCATCTGCTCAGCCGTCGACTGCTCGCGATCGAGGACATGGGCGGGGGAGCGGTCCGCGTCCGTGAGAGGTGGGCGCCGCCCTCGGTGCTCTTCGGCCTGGAGAGCGAGGCCGTCTATTCGCCGCTCGTCCTCGACGAGGGGGCCGGAGTGCGGCGCGGGGTTCGCGTGCGGGTCTCGCTCCGCCCGGAGGGCCGGTGGCCCGAGCGCATCCCCCGCCTCGGTGTGAGGTTCGAACTCCCCGGCGTCGGATGGGGGGCGCAGTGGTTGGGCGAACGCGACATCGCCTACCCCGATATGCCCGGCGGGCATCCGCATTCGTACACGAGGGCCGAGGTCGCGGAGCTGTGGGAGCGGGGCGTGCGGCCTCAGGAGGGCGGGCACCGTCCCTCCTTGGAGGTGCTGAGGCTCGAGTCGTCCGCGCAGGGGTCGGCGCCTCGGCGGCGTCTGGACCTCGTCGCGGTGGGGGAGATCGGCTGGAGCGCCTGCGAATGGAACGAGCTCGAGTTGGACGCCGCCGGGCACTGGGAGGACCTGCCGAAGAGCGAGCGGACCTACCTGTGGCTCGACGCCCTGCATGAGGGGATCGGATCGCGTTCTTGCGGTCCTGATGTGCGGCCTCGATACGCCGCTCGGATGCGGCCGTGCGCGATCGAATGCCTGCTCGTCCCCTCGTGGGTGCGGACGGAGGGCGTGAATGTTACGCGTTGATAACGATTCGATCGGAGGGCTTCTTCCGATGCGGCGGAATGTATCCTTGGACCGAAGGACTAACACGAGATAGTCATTCAGTTCAGACACTGGCGTCAACTGAGGAATCCACAAACCAATGGAGGTTTTCATGGTGAACAAGCGGCTCATGGGAAGCGCGGCCGCCCTCGCTCTCCTCGCATCCGTCGGCCTCGCCGGATGCGGCTCCGGTACGGGGACGACGAACGCGGACTCGGCAGGCTCGGGGACGAGCGCGATCCCGGCCCCGGACGTCAATTGCGACGTCCCGGAGGCCAACATCAGCGCAGACGCGATCGACACCTCGAAGGCCGAAGGGGAGATCACCTTCCAGACTCAGGGCCTGCAGGCCGACTTCGCCGACTTCTTCGAAGCGAAGATCGCCGAATTCGAGAAGGAGAACCCCGGGACGAAGATCAACTGGACGGACCAGGGCGGCGGCGCCGAATTCGATCAGACCATCACCGCCCAGGCCGTCAACTGCAAGATGGCGGACGTCGTCAACGTCCCCTCTTCGACCATCCTCGCCCTTTCGAAGGCCAACCTCCTGATGGACTACGACGTCAAGGCGCCCGGAATCGGCGACAAGTTCGTAGCCTCCATCTGGGAATCGACCGCCCTGGGCGCCAATGACCACCACACGGCGCTCCCCTGGTACTACGGCCCCTACATCACGACCTACAACAAGGAGGTCTTCGACAAGTCCGGCCTCGACGTCAACACCCCGCCGAAGACGATGACGGAGATGTTCGACTACGCCGCCAAGGTCACCGCCGCCGGCAACGGGGACTACGGCATCTACGGCTCCCCGGAGTGGTACATGGTCGCCCAGCTCCACGGGATGGGGGTCAACCTGCTCAACTCCGAGCGCAGCGCCTTCGACTTCGCGGACAACCCGGCGGCGATCGAGTACGTCACGAGGTTCGCCGAGCTCTACGAGCAGGGGGCGATCCCGAAGGACTCCCTCACGGGCGAACCCGATCCGGGCAAGGCCTACGCGGACGGGAACCTCGCCTTCGGCACGCCGAACGCCTCCTTCCTCAAGTCCGTGAAGGCCAACAACGCGACCGTCTACGAGAACACGGGCGTGGGCCCCTTCCCGACCGACGAGGGCATCAAACCCGTCTTCGAAGGGCAGTACATCGGGGTCTCGGTCACGACGGGGAACGCCCCTCTCGCCCTCAAATTCGCCGAGTGGATCACCAACGCCGAAAACGAATACGCCTGGACTCACGACGGCGGCGCGATCATCTTCCCGGCGGCGACCGAAGCGCTCGACAAGCTCGCCGCCAACCCGCCGCAGATCGCCGACGACCCGGTTTTCAAGGCCGCATACGAGCAGGCCGCGGCGGCCGCCAAGGAGGCCGAGGCCTACACCGACGTCTTCTACACGACCGGCGGAGTCCAGGACGCCCTGGTCAAGAACGTCAACATGGCGATCCGCGGTGAAGTCGATCCGGCTACCGCTCTGAAGACCGCTCAAGACGAGATGAACAGGCTCCTCGAAGAGCTCAAGGGCTGATCGAACAGCATCAGCACCCCTGTTGCGCGCGGCCCCATCGGCGGGCCGCGCGCAACAGGGGCCGGATCCGCCCTCCCGGACGCACCCCATCGCGGCCCCACGACCGACAAGGAACAGGAATGCCCACCGACACCCGACGACCCGTGCGGCTCCAGCTCAACGGCGCAGCCCGCTTCCGGCCGAAGTGGGTTCCCTGGCTCTGGATCGGCCTGCCCGTCATCGCGATCATCACCTTCTACATCGTCCCCTTCATCACGACCCTCATGGTGTCCTTCACCAAGACGAAACCCCTGGGCCGGATCGGGCGATTCGTCGGACTCGACAATTTCAGAACCGTCCTCGGCGACCCCGAATTCTGGGAATCGATCGGGAACTCCCTCCTGTACGCGCTCTGCGTCGTCCCCCTGATGGTCCTCCTGCCCCTCCTGCTCGCACTGCTCGTCAAGAGCAGGGTTCCCGGAATCGGCTTCTTCCGGGCCCTGTACTACCTCCCGGCGGTCTCATCCCTCGTCGTCATCTCCCTCGCCTGGCGCTACCTGCTCGATCAGCGCGGGCCGATCAACAACTTCCTCACCTCCGCGGGGATCATCGACCAGCCGGTCCCATTCCTCTCGAATGAATGGCTCATCCTCTTCAGCGCGATGCTCATCACCCTGTGGCAGGGGCTGCCCTACTACATGATCCTCTACCTCTCCGCCCTGGCGAACGTCGACGCCTGCCTGTACGAGGCGGCGGAAATCGACGGAGCGGGACCGATCCGCAGGTTCCTCACAGTCACCGTCCCGGGGGTGCGCGTCATGATGTTCCTCGTCGCCACCCTCACGACCATCGGCTGCCTCAAGATCTTCACCGAGGTCTACCTCCTGGGAGGCTCAGCCTCTCCCACCACGACACTTACCATGTACATCCGCGACCGCATCATCGACCCGACCTTCGGATCACTGGGACAAGGAGACGCCGCATCCGTGTGCCTCTTCCTGCTGACCTTCGGGTTCATCATCGCGTCGCAGAAGCTGCAGAGGAAGGCGGAAGAGGGATGAACGGCATGCCACGATCCATCGGCCCGGGGCCGCAGGCTCCTTCCCTCGGGGACGGCGCGCTTCAGCGCTGGAACAGGCGACGCCGACAGGAGCGCGCCCGGAACGCGGGAGGGCGCAGAATCCGGGGGCACCGCCTGGTCATCCGCTATCTCACGCTCACCGTCGTCGCGATCCTCCTCGTGGGTCCCCTCGTCCTGCCGCTCATGGCCGCCTTCAAAGCCCCCGAGGAAGCGGTCTTCGGCCAAGGGGCCACTCTGCTGCCCCAGCAGTGGTCGCTCGCCTCATTCCAGCGCCTGTTCGATCGCACCGACATCCTCGGGGCGATCGGCAACTCCGCGATCATCGCTTCGCTCACAGTCGTCTCGAACATCGTCTTGAGCTGCGCGGGCGGCTACATGCTGAGCCGGAGGGGATGGACCGGCCGGCGCATCATGTACGTCCTCGTCCTGTCGGCCATGATCTTCCCCTTCGAGTCGATCATGCTCTCCCTGTACAAGATGATGGTCCAGATCGACCTGTACAACACTCTGCCGGGCGTATGGATGGTGGCGATGATCGGGCCCTTCCAGATCCTCATGATGCGCGCGGCGTTCATGGGCGTGCCCGACGAAATCGAAGACGCCGCCCTCATCGACGGGGCGGGCGAACTGCGCCGCTTCTGGTCGATCTTCCTGCCCCAGGTCCGCGGCACTCTGACCGTCGTCGGACTCACCTCCTTCATCGCCGCATGGTCCGATTTCCTCTTCCCCCTGCTCATGCTGCCCGATCCGAAGAAGCAGACTCTCATGCTCGCCCTCACGGCGATCCAGAACTCCCCCCAGGGCACGACCTACCAGCTCGTCCTCGCGGGGGCCGTGGTCGCCCTTCTGCCCGTCATCATTCTCTTCTCCGTGAGCCAGCGCTTCTTCTTCCGAGGCATCGAGGCCGGAGGGTTGAAGTTCTGAGGACGATTCTGGACAGGAGGACGTGATGGACTTCGAACTCGGAGAGGAATTCGCTCCCGATGCCCTGGGGGCCGCGGGAGTCCTTGAAACCGGGACAGATCCCGGCTACGTCTACCCCGAGGACCCCGCGAGTCGAGCGGCGCTCGAGCGCTGGCAGGATCACAAGGTCGGCGTCATCATCCACTGGGGGATCTACTCGAGCATCGGCCAGGACGGCTCCTGGTCCCTTCACCGCGAACGCCTCGGAGGCTTCACCGATCCGCCCGACGACTGGGAGGGCGGCGATGCCGAATACCACAGTTGGTACCGCGACCAGGCGAGGCGCTTCACGGGCGAGGCCTTCGACGCCGAGGCGTGGGCGAGGGCCTGCGCCGATGCCGGAATGAGGTACCTCGTCTTCACGACGAAGCACCACGACGGCTTCGCGATGTACGACACCGATTATTCGAACTTCAAAGCTACCGCGGAGGACTCGGGCCTCGGACGCGATGTCGTCCGCGAGGTCTTCGACGCCTTCCGCGCCCGGGGCCTCGATACCGGCGTCTACTTCTCGAAGGCCGATTGGAACCATCCGGGGTACTGGGATCGTGCGAAGCCGCTGAAAGACCGCTTCCACAACTACGACATCGATGCGCGCCCCGCAAAGTGGCGCTCCTTCGTGGACTATACGAAGAACCAGATCGAAGAGCTGCTGATGCGGTATGGGACGATCAACGTGCTCTGGCTCGACGCGGGGTGGGTCCGGGCGCCCTACGAGCCGATCGACATGGACCGGATCGCCGATCGTGCGCGCGAGCTTCAACCCGGGATTCTCGTCGTCGACCGCGAAGTGCACGGCCGCAACGAGGACTACCGCACCCCGGAGCAGGAGGTGCCCGGAGAGCTTCTCGACTACCCGTGGGAATCGTGCATCACGATGGGGCGGGGATGGTGCGCGATGCGCCATGACGACCCGATCAAGCCCATGCGCCACCTCATCGACAACCTCCTCGCGATCGTCTCGCGAGGCGGGAACTACCTCATCGGCATCGGTCCGGACGCCGACGGCCGGATGCCCGATGAGGTGAAGAGGGGACTGTCCGAGCTCGGCGCCTGGATGCGCATCAACGGCGAGGGGATCTACGCGAGCCGACCCTGGGAGGGGGCATCCGGGCTCCGAGGATCGCAGGGCTGGAACTGGTATGCGACACGATCGCGTGACGACGGGGCCCTGGTCCATCTCTTCGGAATCCCCCCTCGCGATCCCGCCGACGCGGGAATGGAGACCTTCGAGGCCCCGGGGATCCCCTCGACCTCCATCACGGTCCCGGGCCGCGTCTCATCGGTGCGCATCCTGGGCGACGAGGGCGTTCACGCCGAGCTCATCACCGACGGAGGGGACCCGGATGAGGCCTCCACACGGATCGTGCTCCCGGCGACCCGGTGCAGCTACGCGATCGGTCTCGCGCTCGAATTCGCCTAGGCGCGCAAGCGAACAGCGCTCGGGCCGGATGAGCACGACGCCGATCCTCGCATTCCGATCCGCTTTCCTCATCTGACAAAGGAGTTGAGACATGAGGAGAATCCCCGTCATCGCGCTGCTCGTGACGCCGTGCCTCGCAGTATTCGGCATGGTGCTGCCGGCGCTTGCCCAGAACGCGGAGGAAACACCGCCCCACCCCGAAATCCTGTGGGCGACTTCGGAGGAGCTCTCCGGAGAGACCGCCCCGAACGGACGGATCGCCGCCCTCGTCGATGATGATTCGGGGCGTCCCGATCACGAGAAGAGCTTCTGGACGACGAAGTGGTCGGGCGGGACAACGCCCTTCCCCCACGCCTTTGCAATGACCAACCCCCTGGGTGACGCGGGTGCATGCGGTCTGCTCATCACAGCACGACCCACTTGGGGAACGACCTACGGCAACGATCATCTTCCCGCCGAATATTTCATTCACGGATTCGATGCGGATCCCGGTAATCCCGCCGAATCCGATTCGGCGATGATGCAATGGCGCGAGAGCATCGCCCTCGGCGAATGGACGCAAGGTGAGCGCCTCGCAAACGGTCCACGGCTCATCAAGAAGAACGAGCCGCAGGTCATCTCCTTCACGAAGACCTCGAAAGCGGTCATCACCCTCACGGGTCTGAGAGCGATGGAGGCGGAGAAGAACGACATGGCGCTCTCCGACGTCAAAGTCCTTCGCTGCGATGCCGCGGGAAGGCCCATCATCCCCGCCGGGGTCGAGGAGCCTTCGGGCGGCGACCCGGAGGTCCCTCACCCGGATGCGCCGGAGGAGGGCTCCGGTTCGGACACCCTCGTCACCGATTTCATCATCGATCAGCTTCCCTACGGCGAAGCAGGAGCACCGGTCGACTTCGCCCCGACGACCCATACGTACACGGCGATGGCCTACTACCACGCCGATACGGTATCGGCGAGGATCAAAACGGTCGAAGGGGCGCGGGTCACGATCAACGGCGCAGCCGTCAACGCCCAGGGCAGAGTCTCGGGTCTCGCACTCGAGGAGGGCCTCAACCTCATCACCGCAGTGGTGTCGAAAGGCTCAGAATCAGCCACCTACGTCGTCAATATCCTCAAAAAGCCGACCGACTTCCGCGGGCATGTGCTGATCCCGGCTGCCGTTTCACTCAACGGCGGATCCGACGAGAACAACGCCGCCCTCGTCGATGGCGACCGGCACACCTCCTACACGGCCAAGCCGCTCGTACGCGCTGCGGAATGGAACCAGAGCGTCACCGGCTTTGAAATCGATCTGGGCGAGGCTCGCTACGTCCATCGGGTGAACGGCTTCGGGCGACCCGAGCTCCCCGCGGGCACCGAATCATGGCACGGGGGCAATTCGGTCGCCATCGCCGTGCAGGACGAAGGCGGGGAATGGAAGACCATCGTCACCCATGCGTCGCTCACTCGTGATGCCGGGGGGATTTGGTACTGGGATTTCAACGCCTATCACCGTGCACGTCGGATCCGGGTGTGGATGAACATCGAGACAGAACCCCAGACGCCGAGGAACGTCGCAACGGGCGTCACATTCGAGGAGATCGAGGTGTGGGGGCTACCCGCAGGACAAGAGCCCGTCGCCCCCGACGTCGACAACACCTCTTTCGAGAAGTACCGGGCCTTCAATCCTCAGGATGGACAATGGGGAGTGAACAGGGCCCAGACCCTCGCCCTCCAGTACGGCATCATGATGCCCACCTGGATCCCCTCCGAGGGCTACGGCCGAGGGGGCTTCGACGCGCGGGAACGCGATCTCACCGAGGGCGCATTCCCGATGTTCTACGACCTCCCGATGTTCAACACCCCGCTGATGGAATCGCTGGGCGAGGGCTCTCCATGGGCGATCGCCAAGGCCCCCTTCGGGAAGAACGGTATCAGCGCGGCGGGGAGCCCGAGAGATTTCCTCACCGACATCATGCGCCCCTATGCGGAGACCCTCGTGGATATTCAATACGGAGACGAGGGCGGCTTCAGCCGAACGGAATCCGATAACTTCGGACGGTGGTTCGAATGGTCGAAGCGGAACATCCCCGGTGCGCTCGTCCACGCGAATTCTTGGAATGACCCCTCGTGGTACAAGGCCGAGAACCTCGACTACTACGTGAGGAACGCGAAGCCCGATCTGCTGAGCTGGGACACCTACTACTACAGCCCGAATTCGGGCCCCAAGCCGGACAGCGTCGTCCTCGATCTGTTGAACACGCAAACCTGGAAAGCGCAGCGCGAATACGCCCTCAAAGGGCTGACCGGTGACGGGTCGAGCCCGATCCTCTACGGCCAGTACCTGGACTACAACTGGGATGCGAATGTGTCGGAGTCTCAGAAGGCGATCGTCCCCTCCCTCGGGCTTGCGACGGGCCAGAAATGGTTCGGCCTGTTCAGGATGGAGTACAACGGTTACGACCGCTCTTCGATCATCGATTACGACGGAGCACCGACCAGGTCGTTCTACGAGTTCTCGAAGATCTTCGGGCACATCGAAGCCATCGGCGCATACACGAAGGCGATGACATCGACCTTCGTGGCATACAAGCCCGGATCGTACGAGGGGAGGAAGAACGGCGTCCTGAAGGGCTACACCTATGGGAACTTCGCCGAAGGCAGCGAGGCGAAGGCGGCGAACGAGTCCGTCGGCTTGAAGGACGTGACGGTGCGCAATGCGGGATCGGTCAATGCAGGCAGGCCCGGCGATGTCGTGATCGGCTACTTCGAGCAGCTCGACGGTCTGAGCCCCGAGAAATCCAGGGAGATCTTCGGCGAATCGACGAGCGCTCCCAGGGGCTTCCTCGTCGTGAACGCCCTGACCGGAACGACCGAATTCCCCTCGTTCTCACTCAATCCGCGTAATGACGACGGATCCTTCGCCGAGACTGCTCAGGACATCGTCCTCGTCCTGTCGAAGCCGAGCGAGGACGCGCGCCTGATCCTCGTCGATCCTCAGGCGGGATTACGGCGGGAAGTCGACCTCGGTGAGGGGCCGACCGCATCTGTCACCCTGTCCGCCGTCGGAGGCGGCGATGCGCGCTTCCTGTACTGGGTGACGGGCGGGTCCTCCCAGGACTGAACAGGGCGGGAGGGGCGGTGGTGTCCGGATGCCTCGCCGGGCATCCGCCGTCCCTCCCGCTCGTACGCGCTCGTCGGCGCGGGGAGGGCGGAGAGGAAACGGGAGCCTCGCAGCACCCCGGGCAGCCCGGCCCCTCAGTCCTTCCTCAAAAGGAGCGACTCGACCCGGTGCGAGGCGTCCTTCTTGAAGATCATCGTGGCGCGCTCGCGGGTCGGCGCGATGTTGTCGCGAAGATTCGGCAGATTGATGGCCGACCACACCATGCGCGCGGTCGTCTCCGCCTCGACATCGGTCAGGCCCGCATAGGTCCGGAAGAAGGAATCCTCGCGGGAGAACGCCGTCCGGCGCAGCTCGAGGAAGCGGTCCACGTACCACTGCTCGATATGCGCCTCTTCCGCGTCGACGTAGATCGAGAAATCGAAGTAGTCCGAAACCGCGACGCTCACCGAACCCGGGCGGATGCGAGGCGGCTGCAAGACGTTGAGCCCCTCGACGATGAGGATGTCGGGTGAACGGACCGACAGGGTCTCGCCCTCGACGATGTCGTACACGACATGCGAATACACGGGCACCTCGAGCGAAGGCGCGCCCGACTTCACGGCGGAGAGGAAGTCGATAAGCGCCTGGCGGTCGTAGGACTCGGGGAAGCCTTTACGGGCGAGGATGCCCCGGGACTCGAGGACGGCGTTCGGGTACAGGAACCCGTCCGTGGTCACCAGGTCGACGCGCGGCGTATGCGACCAGCGGCTGAGGAGGAGCTGGAGGAGACGGGCGACGGTCGACTTGCCGACCGCGACCGACCCCGCGATGCCGATGACGAAGGGCGTGTCCGTGGCGGAGGAATCGCCGAGGAAGGAGCGGCGCTCGTGAGCGGTGCGCCGGCGGCCGTCGACGTAGAGCTGAAGGAGGGCCGACAAAGGCCGGTAGATCGCATCGACTTCGCGCATATCGATCGGGTCGCCGAGGGACGCGATGCGATCGATGTCCGCCTGCGTGAGGGGAAGGGGAGTGCGGTCGGCGAGGCGGTCCCATTCCTCGCGGGTGTAGTTCGCGTAGGGGCCGGTTGCGTGATCCGGGCGCGTGGTCATAGTCGGATTGTGCCGCATTCGGGCGCTCCTTCGCAGCGCCGGAGGACGCGAAGAGGGAAGATCCGGTCCGGCGGGTTCGCCCGAGGGCGCTCGGTGTGCTGGAATGAACGGCATGTGCGGAATCGTTGGACACATCGGATGCCGGGCCTCGCAGCGTTCGCGCGAGGTCGTCATGGGCGGCCTCGCCCGCCTCGAGTACCGCGGGTACGACTCGGCGGGCGTGGCGCTCGTCGGCGACGAGGGCGTGGCGGTCGTCAAGGCCGTCGGCAAACTCGTCAATCTCGGGGACGCCCTCGACGAGGCGAAGCCCGAGGACGCCTTCGCGGGCATCGGGCACACCCGTTGGGCGACGCACGGCCGTCCGACGAGGGAGAACGCCCATCCGCATACGAGCGAGGACGGCCGTTTCGCCCTCGTCCACAACGGGATCATCGAGAACGCCGACGTCCTGCGCGCCGAACTGCGCACGGCCGGCGTGACTTTCGCCTCCGACACCGATACCGAAGTCGTCGTCCACCTCGTCCAGCGCGCCTACGACTCGGACGACCTCCTCGAATGGGAGGGCGAGGCCCCCGGTCTCGAGGGCGGGGCCGCCCGTGCGGCGCGGCGCCTCGTCGCGGCACTGCGCGCGGTCACCGCGCGCCTCCAGGGCACCTACACGCTCCTCGTCGTCTGCTCCGAGGCTCCGGGCGCGATCGTCGCCGCCCGCCGCTCCTCGCCGCTGGTCGTGGGCCTCGGCGAGGAGGAGAACTTCCTCGGCTCGGACGTCCTCGCCTTCGTCGAGCACACGTCGCGAGCGGTCGAGATCGATCAGGATCAGGCGGTGCTCGTCACCGGCCGCGGCGTCGTCGTCATCGGGCACGACGGCGCGCCCGTCCCGCTCAAGGAGTACGAGGTCGACTTCGCTTCGGACCGGGCGACGAAGGACGGGTGGCCGACCTTCATGGAGAAGGAGATCCACGAGCAGCCGCGCGGCGTCGCCGACACCCTCGCCGATCGCATGGATGCGCTCGGACGGCTCGCCCTCGACGAGGTCCGCATCCCCGAGTCCCTCCTGCGCTCCATCGACAAGATCATCATCGTCGGCTGCGGCACGGCCTCCTACGCGGGCCAGGTCGCGCGCTACGCGATCGAGCACTGGTGCCGAATCCCCGTCGAGGTCGAGCTCTCCAGCGAGTTCCGCTACCGCGACCCGGTCGTCACCGAGAAGACCCTCGTCGTCGCGATCTCCCAGTCGGGCGAGACCATGGACACGATCCAGGCGATCCGCCACGCCCGCGAGCAGGGGGCGAAGGTCGTCGCGGTCGTCAACACCCCCGGTTCGACGATCTCGCGCGAGTCCGACGCGGTCCTGCTCACCCATGCCGGCCCCGAGATCGCGGTCGCATCCACGAAGGCCTTCACCTCCCAGGTCACGGCCTGCTTCATCCTCGGCCTCTACCTCGCCCAGGTCCGCGGCAACAAGTACTCCGACGAGATCGCCGACTACATGGACAAGCTCGCTGAAGCCCCGGCGAAGATCCAGCAGGTCCTCGATCAGGGCGAGACGGTCCGCCAGTTCGCCCGCACGATGGTCGATGCGACATCGGTGATCTACCTCGGGCGCCACGTCGGATTCCCGGTCGCCCTCGAAGGCGCGCTCAAGCTCAAGGAGATCTGCTACATCCACGCCGAGGGCTTCGCCGCCGGCGAACTCAAGCACGGGCCGATCGCCCTCGTCGACGAGGGCCAGCCGGTGATCATCATCGTGCCGACCCCGCGCCGTCCTGAGCTGCACAACAAGGTGCTCGCGAACATCCAGGAGGTCCGCGCCCGCGGCGCGCGCACGATCGTGGTCGCCGAGGACGGGGATCATTCGGTCGACGAGTTCGCGGAGGTCGTCTTCCGTGTCCCGCCGATCCCGACCCTGTACGCGCCGCTCCTTGCGGTCGTCCCCTTGCAGATCTTCGCCTGCGAACTGGCGGGCGCGAAGGGGCTGGATGTGGACCAGCCGCGCAACCTCGCCAAGTCCGTGACGGTCGAGTAAGCGCCCTGGGCCTTCCTTCTCCCCTGCAGTCGGCCCCGTCTTCGGCGCGGGCTCGCCGTGCCTGCGGCCGCTGGTCGAGTTGGCGCGTGGCGCGTGACTCGTGCGTACGTGCGGGTCGGGTGCTCCGGGGGGCATCCCTTCGGCGAAGAAAGGTGATGCTTTCGGCGGGAGGGGTGGGAGGCACTACCCTGCTGCCGTGGCCGACTTCCTCCTCGCACTCAGCCCCTCGTTGATCCTCGGGACGATGAGCGTCCTCCTCGTCGTCCTCGGAGGCGATGACAGGCAGCGCATCCTCGGCCTCATGACGGGCGGCTTCCTCACCTCGCTCATCGCGACCCCTTTCCTCGGCGTCTCGTGGACGCCCCAGTCCTTCGCGATCGCATACGCCTCGGGCCTCCTGCTCGGCTGGGGCCTGGTCGACCAGACCGTGTGCCTGAGGGTCCTCGGGGTCTCGCGGACCATGCCCACGTCGACGGGCCTTCAGCTCGTGGCGATGTCCTTGGGCGGCGTACTCCTCTTCGGCGAATGGCGCCACGGCGCCTCCTCGCTGTTCGGAGCCGGCGCGATCGCGGCCCTCGCGCTCGGCGTGTGGCTCGCCTCGCGGCATGAGAAGTCTGAGTCGGCCGACGGCCTCGACTGGCCGCGCGGCATCCGCCTCCTGGCGACTTCGACGATCGGTCTGGTCGCCTACTTGCTGCTCGTCCAGTGGTTCGGGATCGACGGGCGCACGGCGCTCCTGCCGCAGGCGCTCGGCTACATGACGGTCGCGCTCATCCTGACCGCGCCGCGCTTCACCCCGTGGGTCGGCCCCGCCGACACCCGTTGGTCCACGCGCACGCTGCGTCAGATGATCACGGGCATGATGTGGGGCTGCGCGGTCCTGATCCTCATGATCAGCGCGGACCGCGTCGGGGTCGCAACGGGCTTCACACTGTCCCAGCTCGGCATCCTCATCTCCACTCCCGCTGGCATCGTCCTGCTCGGGGAGTCCCGCACGCGCAAGGAGATGCGCTGGACGGTCATGGGAGTGGCGCTCGTCATCTGCGGCGCGGTGCTCGCCGGCTTCGCGAAGAGCCTCGACCTGCCCTGAGACCGCGCGGCTCCGCCGTCGTCGGAGGCGATGCCCGTCGGCGGCTCGTGGTGATGCCCCCAACGGGCCCGTGGCGATGCTCTCGGCGGCCCGCGGTGATGCTTTCAGCGGGGGCGGGGAGGAAGAAGGCCCGCGAAGATGGAATGATCGCAGCATGATTCCCGCATTCACCCGCGCTGAAGTCCGTGAGGCCGAGGCCCGTCACGTGCGGGCCGCCCGCGCCGAAGGCGATCCGGATCGTCTCATGCGCTCGGCCGCCCGGGCGGTTGCCGACGAAGTGAAGGACGTGCTCGCCGCTGCCCGCCCGGCTTTCCCGGGCGGGGAGGCCTCCCCGAGGGTCTGCGCGCTCGTCGGCGGAGGGGACAACGGCGGGGACGCCCTCTATGCGGCTTCCTTCCTCGCTCAGCAGGGCGTGCCGTGCACGGCCGTCTGCCTGAGCCCCCGCGTTCACGAGCGCGCCCGCGCGGCCGCCGCGGAACAGGGGGTCGCGTGCCTGTCCGCCCATGAGCTCGCCGAGGGCGAGCCGCTTCGCTCCTCCCCGGGCATCGTCGAGGCGCTCAGCTCCCCGATCTGGATCGACGGGATCTGCGGGACGGGCCTCGTGGGCGCCATTCGCGAGCCCCTCGCCTCACGACTGCGCGAGTTGGAGGGCATCCGTTCCGAGCGCGGCGCGCGCGTCGTGGCGATCGACGCGCCCTCGGCCTCCTCGGACGACGACGGCGAGATCGAAGGGCCGCTTCTGAAAGCCGAACGCACCGTCACGATGGGGGCGATGAAGTCCCTTCTCGCCCTGCCGCCCGCTTCCCGCGCCGCCGGCCGGGTGCGCGTGCACGAGCTCGGACTCGACATGGGGCGCAGCAGGGTCGTCCTCATGGAGGAGTCGGACGCGGCGGCGCTCATCCGTGCGCCCGGCCCCGAGGACCACAAGTACACGCGCGGAGTCGCGGGCCTCGTCGCCGGCTCGCAGACCTACCCGGGCGCGGGCGTCCTGGCGGCCCTGGGCGCTCAGGGCGCGGGGCCGGGCATGATCCGCCTCGACGCGCCGACCCGGGTCGCCGACCTGGTGCTCGCGGCCGTCCCGGGCGTCGTCACGCGGGGCGGGCGGATCCAATCGGGCCTCGTCGGGCCCGGAATGGATGAGGAGACCCGGCAGGCGGCCCGCGAGCTCGCCCGATTCGCCGCGTCCTCGGGGCTGCCGCTCATCATCGACGCGGGCGGTCTGGAACTCGTGCCGGAACTGCGCGACCAGGGGATCGGTGAGTTCACGGTCCTGACCCCTCACGCGGGTGAAGCCGCGACACTGCTCGGAGCGCTCGGCCGGACGACGCCCCGATGGTGGGTCGAGGACCACCCCGCCGAAGCCGCCCGCATCCTCGCACGGGAGGCCGGTGCCCGAGTCCTCCTCAAAGGGGCCGAGTCCTTGCTCGCCACCCCGGCCTCCCGGATCTTCGTCACGCCTCGGGGGTCCGCCTGGACCGGGGTCGCCGGAGCCGGGGACGTCCTCGCCGGATTCCTCGCGGGGCTCGCAGCGGGCTGGAAGGCCGACCGGGAGCGGGGCCTGACGGACCGGGACTTCGACGCGCTCATCGCCGCGGGAGCCATGATCCACGCCCTCGCCGGGGCGGCCGCCGCCGGAAGTTACGGCCCCCTCGGCGGCCCGATCGGCGCCCTCGACATCGCGCGCGCCCTGCCCCCGGTGCTCGGCCGACTCCTGACCCCACCAGCGGGCAGGGCCGAGCCGGTGGGATACTAAGACCCGTGATGCTCCAAACCTCGCCGGAATCGCCCTACCCGGGCCGCGCGATCGTCGACCTCGGTGCGATCGGAGAGAACCTGGAGGTCCTGCGCGCCTTCGCCCCCGGCGCCGTGCAGATGGCGGTCGTCAAGGCCGACGCCTACGGGCACGGCCTCCTCCCCGTCGCAATGGCCGCGCTGCGGGCGGGCGCCACCTGGTTGGGCGTCGCTCAGCTCGCCGAAGCGCGCGCGCTGCGCGACGGCCTGGACGCCGCCGGCATCGACCGGAGCGCCGCCCCGATCCTCGCCTGGATCGCGCCGAGCGGCGCCGACTGGGCGGGAGCGCTCGAAGCCGGTATCGACCTGTCGGTCTCATGGACCTGGGTCCTCGCCGAAATCTGCGCAGCGGCCCGCGACACCGGGATCCGCGCCCGGATCCACGTGAAGATCGATACGGGGATGTCGCGCGCGGGCTCCACGCAGGCCGACTTCCCCGCCCTCGTCACCGCGGTCCGTATGGCCGAAGAGGAAGGGCTCGTCGAGGTCATCGGCGCCTGGAGCCACCTGTCGCGCGGGGACGACCTGAGCGAGGACGGGCTCGCCTCCACAGCGGCGCACGTGGAGATCTTCGAGCAGGGGCTCAAGACCCTTGCCGATGCGGGCGTCGAACCGCGGCTCCGGCACCTGTCGGCGACCGCCGGCATCCTGTGGCACCCGCAGGCCCACTACGACCTGGTGCGCGTCGGCATCGGCATGTACGGACTGAGCCCGGATCCTCTCACCGCGAGCGGCGCCTCGCTGGGCCTGCGTCCCGCGATGACCCTCCAGGCGCCCCTCACCTCGGTCAAGGCCGTCGAGGGCGGGACCCCCGCCTCCTACGGGGGCACCTGGCGGACCCCGGGCAGGCGCTGGCTCGCCCTGGTCCCCCTGGGCTACGCCGATGGGATTCTGCGCGCCGGATCGAATGGGGCGCCGGTCCTCGTCGAAGGGCGCGAGGCGATCGCCACCCGGGTCGTCGGCCGGATCTGCATGGACCAGTTCATCGTCGACCTCGGTCCCGCCGAGGGCGCGCCGGGGGCTCCGAGCGCCCGTTCGGGGCATGCCCCCGCGAGGGTCGGCGACGCCGCGATCCTCTTCGGCGATCCGGCGAAGGGCGCGCCGAGCGCCGACGATTGGGCGCAAGCCGCCGGGACGATCAACTACGAAATCGTGACGCGCCTGGGGGACAGGGTCCCCCGCGTTCATCTGAGCGACAGGCGCGTCGCCGAACGCGCAGGGGCCGCTGAGGCCTCGACCGCATGCGAGAACAGCGAGTGCGCCGCCCCGGCTGGAGGGGCTGCGGCGTCTACCTCGAAGAAGGAGGCCCGATGAACGCCGTGCTTTCGGCGACCACCCGCTCAGCCGAGCAGACGCGAGCCCTGGGCAGGGCCCTCGGGGAGGTCCTTCGCGCCGGGGACCTCATCATGCTCTCGGGCGGCCTCGGGGCGGGGAAGACGACCTTGACCCAGGGGATCGGCGAGGGCATGGGAGTGCGGGGGCGCGTCGCCTCCCCGACCTTCATCGTCGCCCGCGTGCACCCGAGCCCGGTCGGCGGCCCCGACCTCATCCACGCCGACGCCTACAGGATCTCCGACCTGGAGGATCTGGAAACACTCGACCTGGATTCGAGCCTGGCCGATTCGGTGACGGTCGTCGAGTGGGGCGAGGGGAAGACCGAAGGGATGTCGTCCGAGCGCCTCGAGATCGCGGTCGTGCGCGCAACCGGCGGGACGGCCGGGCGCACCGGGGGAGCCATCGATCTTGAGTCGATGGACGACGGCGAGCGCCGCATCGAATTGCGCCCGCACGGGAGCCGCTGGGACGGAGTCCTCGATCGGGTGCTCGTGCGCGCCCGGGGGCTCATCGCCGAGGGCGAGGCGCAGGCGCTCGACGAAGGCGCGCAGGCGGAAGGGGTCGAGACCGAATCGGTCGCCCCCGCCGCCGACGAGTAGGATCTTCGCCGTGACTGACCTCTGCATCGACACTTCCGCTTCCACGCGCGTCGCCCTCGTTGAAGGGGGCGAGGTCATCGCCCGTGCGCATGACGGCTCGACACGTCACCACGCCGAGTCCCTCACCCCTCTGGTCCGCGAGGTCCTGCGGAGCGCCGGGCGCCCCGAGGAGGCCGCTCGCGCGGGGCTCGCCCGCGTCCTGGTCGGTACGGGCCCGGCCCCCTTCACCGGCTTGCGCGCGGGCCTGGTCACCGCTCGCGTGATCGCGCGCGCCGCGGGGGTCCCCGTGTACGGAGTCCCCAGCTTGGAGCTCATCGCGCGCGCCGCCCTCGATCTGCTCGCCCCCGACGCCTGCGTCGTGGCGATTTCGGATGCGAGGCGCAAGGAGCTGTACTGGGGGCGCTTCCTCGCCGAGGGCCCCGACGACGTGCGCTGCGAGGGGCGACTCGAAGTGGGGGCCGCTCATTCGCTGCTCAATGCGCTGCGCGGCGCCTCGGATCTCGTGGTCGCCGCCGGGAGCGTGCCCGCGCATTCTGTCGAAGCGCTCGCGGGTGCGGAGTCCGGTCCCCTCGTCGAGCTCGATCCGGCGGTGCTCTCACGGATCGTGAGCGCGCGGCTCCAGCGCGGACAGGCCGATTCGCTGCGCACCGAGCCGCTCTACCTGCGTCGGCCCGAGATCCACGGCCGGCCGATGGAGCGCATGTGACGCTCGCGCCCGCCTCGCTGCGGCGCGCGGGGCCCGGTGATGAGGCGCTTCTCGGAGCCCTCGAGAATGAGATCTTCCCCGAGGACCCGTGGACGCCGACGATGATCGCCGAGGAGCTCGCCTCCCCCTTCTCGACTTACCTTCTCGCCCTCGGCGATGAGGGCGAGCGCCTCGGCTACGGGGGAGTCAAGGTCGTCGGCGACGCGGCGGACATCATGACGATCGGCGTCGTCGAAGCCGCCAGGGGAAGGGGGCTCGGGCGCCTCCTCCTGGACGAGCTCATCGGCGCGGCGCGCGAGGGCGGGGCGGAGGCGGTCTTCCTCGAGGTCCGTCACTCGAACCTCGCCGCACGCGCCCTTTACGCCGCCGCGGGCTTCATGGAGATCGGCGTGATCCGCCGCTACTTCCGCAACCCCGTTGAAGACGCGGTCGATATGCGGCTCGATCTTCGCGGGCCCGCCTGAGGCGGGCCGAGTCGCCCCCGATTCCGAAATCTGCAAGGTACGGCTTGGCAAAAGCGGGAATCGGGGAGGCGCGCCCGTGGGGCGGTCCGGGGTCGAATGTCGGGGAGTGACGCGGGTCTCAAATGGTTGAAACCGCGCAATCTCGCGGAAAAAGCCGAATGACCCCCGGTGCGCGGGAGTTCGCGGCCCTGAGTCCCAGAGGCGCCGATACCCCTTCCCATATGCTCAGAAGCATGGCCACAACTAATGTCGCATCGAAGAGGCGTCGTGCGTGGACCACCAGCGTGTTCGTGAAGCAGCTGATGGCCATCTCGGGCTTCGTCTTCGTCTTCTTCCTGCTGTTCCACTCCTACGGAAACCTCAAGATGTTCCTCGGTCAGGAGGCGTACGACCACTACGCCGAATGGCTCAAGAACGAGGCGTTCGTCCCGATCTTCCCCCACGGCGGTTTCATCTGGGTCTTCCGCGGCGCGATGATCCTCATGCTCGTCATCCACCTGTTCGCGGCGGCCTACACCTGGAAGCGTTCGCGCAGGGCCCGCACGAGCCGTTACGTCGTGAAGAAGTCGGTCACCGACTCCTACGCCGCGCGCACCATGCGCATGTCGGGCGTCCTCATCTTCCTCATCTTCATCTTCCACATCCTGCACTTCACGACCGGTACCGTGAAGACCGGGTTCACTGCGGACTCGACCCCCTACGAGCGCATGGTGGCCTCCTTCCAGTCGCCGCTCCTCGTCGCCGTCTACGCCCTCTTCGTCGCACTCGCCTGCATCCACGTCTCCCACGGCTTCTGGTCAATGTTCCAGACCCTCGGGTGGGTGCGCCCCGCGACGCGCAAGTTCATGCTCGTCCTGTCCGGAATCGTCGGCGCGATCATCTTCGTCATGTTCATGGCGCCCCCGATCGCCATCGCCGCCGGAATCATCTCCTGAGGAAGGTCGAATACATCATGGCTGACACCCTCATCAAGGGCCTGTACCGCGAAGGCGAGAAGATCGCCGACACCAAGGCGCCCCTCGACGTCCCGATCTCCGAGTGCTGGGAGTCCCGCAAGTTCTCCGCGGCCCTCGTCAACCCCGCCAACCGGCGCAAGCTCCGCGTCATCATCGTGGGCACCGGCCTCGCGGGCGGCGCCGCCGCCGCTTCGCTCGGCGAGATGGGCTACAACGTCGACGTGTTCTTCTACCAGGACTCGGCCCGCCGAGCCCACTCGATCGCCGCCCAGGGCGGCATCAACGCGGCGAAGAACTACCGCAACGACAACGACTCCGTCTACCGCCTCTTCTACGACACGGTCAAGGGCGGCGATTACCGCGCCCGCGAGACGAACGTCTACCGCCTGGCCGAGGTCTCGGCTTCGATCATCGACCAGTGCGTCGCGCAGGGCGTCCCCTTCGCCCGCGAGTACGGCGGCCTCCTCGACAACCGCTCCTTCGGCGGCGTCCAGGTCTCGCGCACCTTCTACGCCCGCGGCCAGACCGGTCAGCAGCTCCTCATCGGCGCCTACCAGGCGCTCGAGCGTCAGGTCGCGGCCGGCACCGTCACCGAGCACTCGCGTCACGAGATGGTCGAGATCATCGTCTCCGAGGGGCGCGCGCGCGGCATCGTCGCCCGTGACATGTCCACCGGCGCCCTCGAGACCTACGTCGCCGACGCGGTCGTCCTCGCGACCGGCGGCTACGGCAACGTCTTCTTCCTCTCGACGAACGCCATGGGCTGCAACGCGACCGCCATTTGGCGCGCGTACCGCAAGGGCGCCTACTTCGGCAACCCCTGCTTCACGCAGATCCACCCGACCTGCATCCCGCAGCACGGCGACCAGCAGTCGAAGCTGACCCTCATGTCGGAGTCGCTCCGCAACGACGGCCGCATCTGGGTGCCGAAGAAGGCCGAGGACTGCGAGAAGGATCCCCGCCAGATCCCCGAAGAGGATCGCGACTACTACCTCGAGCGCATCTACCCGTCCTTCGGCAACCTCGTGCCCCGCGATATCGCGAGCCGCCAGGCGAAGAACATGTGCGACGAGGGCCGCGGCGTCGGCCCGAAGATCGACGGCGTTGCCCGCGGCGTCTACCTCGACTTCGCCGATGCGATCGAGCGCATGGGCGTGGCCGCCGTCTCCGCGAAGTACGGCAACCTCTTCGACATGTACGAGCGCATCACGGGCGACAACCCCTACGAGGTGCCGATGCGCATCTACCCGGCCGTCCACTACACCATGGGCGGGCTGTGGGTCGACTACGACCTCGAGTCGAACCTCCCGGGCCTGTACGTCGCGGGCGAGGCGAACTTCTCCGATCACGGTGCGAACCGCCTCGGCGCCTCGGCCCTCATGCAGGGCCTGTCCGACGGCTACTTCGTCCTGCCGAACACGATCAACGACTACCTGTCGAAGTGCTTCAACCTGCCCGAGCTCGACGCGTCCTCCCCGGATGTCGCCCAGGCGCTCGCCGACGCGCAGTCGCGCATCGACACCCTCATGTCGATCAACGGCTCCCGCTCGGTGGACTCCTTCCACAAGGAGCTCGGCCACATCATGTGGGAGTACTGCGGCATGGAGCGCACCGAGGAGGGGCTGAAGAAGGCGATCGGCCTCATCCGCGAGCTCCGCAAGGACTACTGGAAGAACGTCCGGGTCCCGGGCAAGTCGATCGGCGAGCTCAACCAGTCCCTCGAGAAGGCCGGGCGAGTCGCCGACTTCATGGAGCTCGGCGAGCTCATGTGCATCGACGCCCTCCACCGCGAGGAGTCCTGCGGCGGCCACTTCCGCGCCGAGTCGCAGACCCCCGAAGGCGAGGCCCTCCGCCACGACGACCAGTTCCTGTACGTCGCGGCATGGGAGTGGGGCGGCGAGGACCAGCCGCCGATCCTGCACAAGGAAGACCTCATCTACAACAACATCGAGCTGAAGCAGCGGAGCTACAAGTGAACCTGACACTGAAGATCTGGCGCCAGAACGGTCCCGAGGACCGCGGCGCGATGCACGAGTACCAGGTGAAGGGGATTTCCGAGGAGTCCTCCTTCCTGGAGATGCTCGACGTTCTCAACGAGGAGCTGTTCGCCCGCGGCGAGGAGCCCATCGCCTTCGACTCCGATTGCCGTGAGGGCATCTGCGGTCAGTGCGGCATCGTCATCAACGGCATCGCGCACGGGCCCGAGGTCACCACGACCTGCCAGCTCCACATGCGCACCTTCCACGACGGCGACGTCATCACGATCGAACCGTGGCGCGCGGATGCCTTCCCGGTCATCAAGGACCTCGTCGTCAACAGGGGCGCCCTCGATCGGATCATCCAGGCCGGCGGCTACATCTCGGTGAACACCGGTGCGGCCCCCGACGCTCACGCGACTCCGGTCCCGAAGCAGGATGCCGATCGCGCCTTCGAAGCGGCGGCCTGCATCGGCTGCGGCGCCTGTGTGGCGGCGTGCCCGAACGCTTCGGCGATGCTCTTCACCTCGGCGAAGGTCACGCATCTCCAGCTCCTGCCCCAGGGCAAGCCGGAGAACTACAAGCGCGTCGTCAACATGCTCAACCAGATGGACGAGGAGGGCTTCGGCTCCTGCACGAACATCGGCGAGTGCGCGGCGGTCTGCCCCAAGCAGATCCCGCTCGACGTCATCGCGACGCTGAACCGCCAGCTCGGCAAGGCCGCCCTCAAGGGCGTCTGATCCGGCATTCGGCCATCTCGGGGCCCGGTCGCGCAGGCGGCCGGGCCCCGGGCCGTCTGCGGAGCGTCTGAGAAACCCGAAAGGTGCCCAAGAAGGGAAGCGATGAGCGGTGATCCCCTTCTTGGGCACTTCCGGGGTGCATGGACATCGGCCGCGCATCATCGGCCGTGCATTGGCGGCTCCCTCCCGGGTGCGTGCGCCGATTGGTGCGAGGAGTGCAGGGGCGAGCCGTAGAATCGAGAATGATCTCGCAAGGAGGCGGACACGTGACGGAATACGACATGACGGGGCCGGATACCCGGACGCGGCGCTACTGGGTCTCGGCGACCGTGGGCATCGGAGCGATGGTCCTCTTCGCCCTTCTTTCGCTCTTCCTCCTCGGGGGCGTGATGTTCGGCTCGGGCTCTTTCAGGCAGCTCGCGGATCGGGCCTTCCCCTGGTCGCTCCTCGCCCTGTTCGTCGCGGGAGTCGCGATGCTCATCGCGAATCGGCGCGGGCCCGAGACGGATGAGGAGCGGCCTGTCGGAGGACTGACTGGGCAAGGGGCGGCTGAAGAGGAGACGGCGGGGGAAGGACCGGACCGCTCCTGAAGCCCATCGGGGCCGATCCGATCGGCGCCTGCCACGGCACCCGGCGCTTCCCATTGCGCTCGGTGCTTCCCACTGCGCTCGGCGCCTCTCGGGAGACGACTGCCGGGCTCGCTTCCCCCTGTGAAGCGCCCCACCCCGCTTCCCCGAGCAGGCCTTGGGGGAGCGCCCTGAAAAGTCCCCAGCTTGTTTGAAATTCTCTCGTCTCGTCCTTTTCGAGTGAATAGCCTCAATGTTTGAAATACGGCGATCCCGTATCCCGGCGCGTCCCTCCTGTCGCGCCTCCCTCGAACGAAAGAGGCAAGTACTCGTATGCGCACTACCTCCGCCCTCCTCGCGGGCTCGTGGTCCTCGAAGAAGATCCTTCTCCCGACTGCGACCATCGGCATCGCCGCTGCCGCCCTCGTCCTTCCGGGCGCTGCGGCTCTGGCGACCCCCGTCGAAAATGAGACCGAGCCTCCGGTGAGCGAGACTCCGCTCGCCGTCGCCGATGACGCGCTTCCGGGCGCCGAGGCGCTGACGGATGACCCGAGCGATGCCGGTGAAACTACGAGTCCGTCTGCAGAGGCGCTGACGGATGCCGCAGGTGCTTCGGCCGTCGAGGGCGAGGGCGATGCGCCTGCCGCTCCGGAGGCCCTTGGCCCCGCGTCGACCGGGTCCCTTTCCTCAGCGCCTCAAGACGGGGTGCGCAGCCTGGTCCGCGCAGACCTGGAGGGGGAGCGCCGCGCCCTGAAAGAACAGATCGATCAGGCCGCAGAGCGCCTTAAGGTCGCGAAGAGGGACCTCGAGATCTGGAAGCAGAAGCTCACCAAGGGGGATAAGGACGCCCTGGATGAGGATAACCAGCGGACCCTCAACCATGCCTTCGACGAGGCGAATGCGGAGCAGCTCGAGCTGGTCGAAGAACTGCGCAGGATCAATCTGTGGATCGAGGACTTCGACGAAGGGATGAGGATCGAGGATCGTTCCGCGGCTCCGACTGCGCCGGGCGCTCCCGAAGCCGAAGCTCCGGCGATGCCCGAGTCCGAACAGCCTTCGACTCCCCTGACCCCGTCCGTTCCGGCTCCGGCAGAGCCTGAGGCTCCCGAGTCCGAGGTTCCTGCGATGCCTTTGACGCCGTCCGTTCCGGTTCCGTCAGTGCCTGAAGCGCCCGAGTCCGCGGCTCCCGCGATTCCTCTGATTCCGAGCATTCCTGGATCCGGATCGCCTGTGATGCCCGAGCCGCCTGCGAAGCCTGAGCCGCCGCTTGCGCCCGAGGGGCCGGTTGCGCCTAAGCCGCCTGTGCAGCCTGAGGGGCCGTCGAAGCCTGAGTCGCCTGCTGACCCCGGCTCGAAGGCTCCGGAAGCTGAGAAGCCCGAGGTGCCCTCCGACAAGGGCTCCGCCGATCAGGGTTCCTCCGATAAGGCGACTGATCAGCGGAAGTCGGCTGGCGAGGATGACGCGAGGCCGACTGGAGAGGATCGGGCCGTGCCTCCCATGAATCCTCAGGCTCCCCTTTCGGCGGACAAGGCGCAGCTCGCTCCTGTCGCCTCGAAGCCCTCCACCGTCGCCCGGTCCCCGCAGGCCGGCAACTTGGCTTCTCGTCCGGGCCTCGCGGTGACGGGAACGAACGTCGACGCCTTGCTGATGCTGATCGGCGCTTCAGCGCTGGCCGGCGGGGGAATGATGGTCGCTCGACGCGCGGCGCGCCGCTGATCCCCGCTTCCCGCGTGAGCGTGGGCCCGCCCTCGACCTGGATGATTCCGGGTCGAGGGCGGGCCCTTCGCGCATGATGCGGGAGGGATGAGGCAGGCCGCTTCCGTGGAGTGGATGCGGGCCGTCGCGGTGTGCTCGCTCGCGTCCTCGCGGTCCCGGAGGGGGAGAGGGGGATGGGGGTTTGACCTGATTCGTCCCCTATTTATTCAAAAATTGAAAGCAAATCGCCTCTTCCGGTCATTACCCTCGATCGTGCCAAGACGCGGGAGGAAGCGTTTTCTGATCTCCCGCACGGACCACTCATCGAAGGAATGACACTCCCGAATGCGAGCCCAGCACATCGCCCCCGAACAGCCCCGCAGCGGAAAGAGCCGCGCCGTCCCGGCGGCCGCCCTGACGCTCTTCGCGGCAACGGTCGCCCTGCCCCAGGGGGCTGCGCTCGCTGCAGAAGCTGACGCAGCGGCTTCGGGCGAGGCTCCTGCCGCCGTCGCTGCCGGCCCCGAGCAGCAGGCGAAGACCGAACTCGACGCGGCGACGACGGATGCCTCCAAGGCCGAGGAGGAGGCGGCCCGGGCCCGGCGGGCGGCCGAGGCCCGTGAAGCCGAGTCCGATGCCGCTGCCGCGAAGGTCCAGGAGGCGAACACCCGTCTTGAAGAGGCGCGAAGCCGCGTGAAGGAAGCCGCGACGGCGGTGGAACAGGCCAATGACCAGCTCACCCGGATCGAACAGACGGTGAAAGAGGCTGAGGCGCAGCGCGAGGCCCTCCGTGAGAAGGCCAAGAGCCTCAAGGACGAGTCGGCGAAGCTGGAGAAGACCATCGCGAGCGACTCGGCTGCTGTGAAGAAGCTCGAAGAAACCGCGGCACTCAAAGACGCTGCCGTCGCCGCTGCGGAGGGCGAGGCCGCGAAGGCCGAGAAGGAGAGCGAAGAGGCCGCGGCGAAGGTCGGTGCGGCGAAGGAGCCCCAGTCGAAACTCGAGGAGGCTCGGCGCAAGCTCGAGGGCGCAAAGGTGATCGCCAAGGCTGACCATGCCGCCGCGCTCGAAAAGGCGAATGCGGAGATCCCGGCGCTCAAGAAGACCAAGGAAACCGACGAAGCGGCTCTCAAGGCGCTGGAGGAATCGGTTGAAGAGATCAAGTCGACGGTGGATCCGTTGAGAGAAGAGCTCTCATCGATCGAGGCCATCAAGAAGTGGGTCGCTGAGCTCCAGCCCCAAGGGGAAGAGGGCACTCGAGACGT
>NZ_JBNOYB010000077.1:0-18065 GCF_050312375.1 Schaalia sp. | reverse complement strand
ATACTGCGAGAACCCGGGCGACCGTCTCCTGCAGGACGATCGGATCGAGGGGATCCGGAATCGCCGCGGCGCCGCCCGCCCAGGTGGCGAGCCAGTCGTCCTGCTGGCGCGCGGTCAGGAAGATCATCGGGGGGAGCTCATCGATCGTATTGCGGAGCTCGTGCGCGAGCGACATCCCGCCCTCCTTGGTGGTCTCCGCATCGAGGATCAGCAAGGCGAAGTCCGTGGACTCGACGAGTTCCTTGGCGCCGAAGGGAGTGGCGGCCTCGGACCATTCGATGACCGGGGTGTTCTTCGAGGCCCGCAGGCCGATCCCATCGATGACGGCGCGTCGCTTATCGACGTCGCCCGAGAAGACGAGGACGCGGACGGTGTTCTCACTCACTGATGTGCACTCCTGTGGTTCGGCGCCGAGGCACGCAGCGCCCGGCGATCGTGCCCATTGTACGCACGAGCGGGCGGTCCCCGATGAGAGGACCGCCCGCGGCGCTGAAACCCGTCACCGGGCCCGGGACGTCACTGCGCGCGCATGACGCCGACGAGATCGATGACCATGACGGTCATCGGCGAAGCGCCGGATTCCGCCGCCGCGCCCGTGTCCATGACGAAGACGACGCGATCGCCCACATGAGCGCCGACCAGTTCGACCTGATCCGCGGGGACCGCCAGCGGGCCCTGCTGCCATGCAGAGCTCACGGTCGCGTTGTCGCCGAAGACGCCGCCGACGGCCCGGTAGAGGACGTAGTCGCCCGCCTTGATCTCATCGCCGGCGCCGTTGATGATCGTCGTGCGCGAGTCGCCCGCAGGAGCCGCGGCCCCCTCCGTGAAGCTGAGGGTCGGCTCCTTCCCGGCTTCGCCCTCGACGACGATGCCCTCAGGGGCGGTCTCGCCCGAAGGCTGGCCCTTCGACAGGGTCTGCGCATCGGCCTGCGAGCCGGAGGAGGAGGCGAGGACGTCGACGACGAAGACGAGGGTGGATCCTCCGGGAATGGACGAATTGCCCTGATCGCCGTAGCCGAATTCCGAGGGCACCACGATCTCGACGCGATCGCCGACGTGGGCGCCTTCGAGGCCGTAGGTCCATCCGGGGATGACCTGCTGGAGCGAGAAGGTCGCGGGCTTGCCCGTTTCGAAGGAGGACTCGACCTTCGTGCCGTCCCAGAGGGCGAGCTCGTAGTTGACCATCACCGTGTCGGTCGTGGTCAGGGCTTCACCCTTGCCCTCGTTGAGGGTCTTGACGCTGATCTTCGTCGGCGCATCCCCCTTGCCCGCCGAGATCTCCGGATCCTCGCCGAATCCCCCGGTGACATCGGGGAAATTCGCCTTGCCGCTCCGGTCGACTTCAGGCGCGTCGGACGCGGACTGGGCGCTCGACTGATCGGAGGACGCGGACTGGGCGGAGTCGGCGGACGAACATGCCGCGAGCGAGGCCACGAGGGCCATGGACAGGGCGAGTGCGCCGATGCGTGCGCGTACGGTCTTCTTCATCGTCATCTCCTCAGTGGAAGGACTCGCCGCAGGCGCAGGTGTTCGAGGCGTTCGGGTTGTCGATGGTGAAACCCTGGCGCTCGATGGAATCCGCGAAGTCGATCGTTGCGCCGTTGAGGTAGGGGACGGACATGCGGTCGACCACGACGCCGACCCCGTCGAAGTCGCGAACGGCATCGCCGTCGAGCAGACGGTCGTCGAAGTAGAGCTGGTAGATCAGGCCCGAGCAGCCGCCGGGCTGCACCGCGATCCGCAGTCGGAGGTCGTCGCGCCCTTCCTGCTCGAGAAGGCTCTTCACCTTGGCCGCAGCGGCGTCCGTGAGGACGACCTCGTGAGCCGGTGCTTCGATGCCGGTGTCGGACATGATGCTCCAATCGTGCGTACGGTGTTCGTATCGGTCCCACCCTACGTTCGCGATCCGCGCTCTGCCAGGCGGGGCGGGCACGGACGGCCCAGTGGTGAGGGATCCCACCCCGCGCCTTTTCAGCGGGTCCAGGTCCTCGCGATCCTGGATCCGGCTTCTTCGAGATCGACGCGCCCCTCGGTGACGAACTGCCCGTGGAGGCCCCATTCGGCGCGCTCATGGCTCGACAGCGAAGAGCTCTCACCGACTCCCACGACGGGGATCGCCGCCGCGGAGGCGGCGCGGGTGAGGGTGTCGAGCATCGCCTCGGCGAGCCCGGGCGAATGCAGACCGGGCTCGAGGACGAGGGCGAGGTCGCAGTCCTCGACGATGTCGGACAGCGAGGTCGATACGGCGAGGAATGCCGCGGCGTCCACGATCCTCCCCCCGATCGCGGCGATCATGGCGCCAGCTCCCCCGCCGAGCCCCGAACCCGGCATCCGCCCCGGGGCCGCCGCCTCGGAGCTCGCGTCGAGGAGTGGCAGCGATCGGCTCGGCGCCCGCGCGAGCAGCCGGGCGAGCACGAGGGACAGGTCCCGGTCCTGATACGGCCGCGCCTCGAGATCGACGTCGACGGCGAGGACGGAGTCCAGGCCGAGGAGGGGCCGCGAGGTCGAGGCCGCGGCGATGAGGTCCCGCTTCGCGAGCGCCCGTTCGCCCTCGGCGATCAGCTGCGCCACGGCCTCGAGGCGCTCAGCGAGGGGAAGGGCGGACGACGGGAACGGGCACCCGGTGAAACCCGCGAGGAATCCGATCCCCGCATCCGGAGAGCGCACGTTCGCGCCCTCGACGATGGGGGTGGCGCCCCCTTCGAGGATCTCACGGGCCCTCCCACCGGCCCTGAGGGTCGAGGGCTCGTCGACGCCGATCGACACCGCTCGCGCCCTCATCGCCTCATCGGGCAGCGCCTCCTCGAAGGCCGCCCCCGCCCCGAAGGGCAGGAGCGAAACCTCCCAGTCCGGCCGACGGGACGCGAAACCCCGTGCGACCGCTTCGAGGGCGGCGCGGCTCGAGGGCATCGGCGCCCGGGCGCCGGCCCAGTGCCCCGCGATGAGGACGCGTCGGCTCACAGGCGCGGCAGACGGGTCAGGAGCAGCGCCTCCGCGAGGATCGCGCAGCGCAGGTCGGAGATCGACTGCGACTCCTGCTCCGAGTGGGCGTTCGTCATCGGATCCTCGACCCCCGTGACGACGACCTGCGCCTCGGGGAAGAGGCGCTGGAAGTCGGAGATGAAGGGGATGGATCCTCCGACCCCGATATTGACCGAGGGGTGCCCCCAGGCCTCGGTGAGGACCTCGTGGAGCAGGCGCGTGACGGGCGATTCGAGGTCTGCCTGATATCCCGGTCCGAACTCATTGGGGGTCACCTCGACGCGCGCGCCGAAAGGCGCGTGCGACTCGAGGTGCTCGACGAGGCGATCCATGGCCTCGTGGGGGTCGACGCCGGGGACGACGCGCATCGAGAGCTTGAAGCGCGTGTGCGGGGCGATCGTGTTCGAGGCGTCGGCGACCGGCCGTGCATCGAAGCCGATGACGGAGATCGAGGGCTTCGTCCAGGTCCGGGCCGCCAGGTCGCCCGTGCCCGCGAGGCGCACGCCCTCGAGGATCCCGGCGGCCTCGCGGTACTCCGCCTCCGGCCAGTCGACGTCGGCCCTGTCACGACCGCCCAGGCCGGCGACTGCGATGTCACCGGCGTCGTCGTACAGGGAGGCGATGAGCATCGAGGCGAGGGTCACCGAATCGAGCATCGGCCCGCCGAACATCCCCGAGTGCACCGCGTGATCCGACACGGTCACGTCGACGGTCGCCACGGCGTTGCCGCGCAGGCTCGCGGTGACGGCCGGCTCGCCGACCTTCCAGTTGTCGGAGTCGGCGACGACGATGACGTCCGCGCTGAGCTTCTCCTTGTAGGTCTGGAGGAAGTTCGTGAACGAGGGCGATCCGATCTCCTCCTCGCCTTCGATGTAGACGATGACGTTCACGGGCAGATCCGCGCCGAGGGCGCGCAGCGCCCCGAGGTGGACGACGACGCCCGCGCCGTCATCCGAGGCGCCGCGCCCGTACATGCGATCGCCCTCGATGCGCGCGACGAAGGGGTCGGAGGTCCAGCGGGACAGGTCCCCGGTCGGCTGGACATCGTGGTGGGCGTAGAGCAGGACCGTCGGGGCGCCCTCGATCCGCTGCGACCTGGCGACGATGGCCGGCTTGCCGGCGACGCCCTCGGGGGTGTCGACCGACAGGACCTCGGCTTCGAGGCCGATGGCGGCGAAACGGTCGCGGATGTGGATCGCCGAGCGCTCGAGATCGTCGGCGTGAGCCGGATCGGAGGACACCGAGGGGATCGCGACGATCGCGGCGAGTTCATCGAGCAGGGAATCGAAGGCCGCATCGACGCGGGAGGCGATTTCTGATGACGGGAGGACGGAGTCGTGTTTTTCAGTCATGCGGCCAGAGTAGTGGAGCCCGTCAACCGGCGCGCCCGCGATCGACTAGCCTGAAGGGGTTCACAGTCACAGAAGGCACGAGGAGACTCCAGGTGTCCGATTCTCACAACGCCCGCGCCGACCGCACGGGAAAGGGCCGCCCGACCCCGAAGCGCAAGGACGTGCAGGCGCGGAACGCGCGCCCGCTCGTCCCCGCAGATCGTAAAGAGGCGAAGAGGCTGGCCCGCCAGAAGCGGGATGAGGCCTTCGCCCGCGAGCGGATGGCGCTGGAGACCGGTGATGAGCGCTACCTGCCGATTCGGGACAAGGGCAGGATCCGCCGCTTCGTGCGCGATTGGGTGGACGCCCGCTGGTCCCTCTCGGAGTTCCTCCTGCCCCTCATGGTCCTCTTCCTCGTGGCGATGATGGCCTCCTCCTTCGTGAGGTCCCTTCAGACCGATTTCGGCGCGCTCATCATGGTGGGATTCACGATCGGCCTGTACTCCCTGTTCGCCGTGTCGATCATCGAGGGCGTGATCGTCTGGCAGCGCCTGAAGAAGCGGATCGCCCTGCGCTTCCCGAACGATTCGATCCCGAAGGGGACCTGGTACTACACCTATTCGCGCATGATCATGGCGCGTCGTTGGCGCTCTCCGCGCCCCCTGGTGGCTCGAGGCGAGTTCCCCGAGGTCGCCTCGAAGTAGCCGCCGCGCAGCCCCGTTCCGCTCCTCCCCAGGATCCGGGCAGGAGCGCTTGTCCACAGTTCACGGCGCTCGGGCGGGCACCGCGGGCCTCAAGGTGGTCTCCTCTTCCCATAGGGAGAGGAGACCACCTTGTCAGTCGATCTGAGCGCATCGAGTCCGTGCCTGTACGCCCCCTCCGGTTGGACCGATTCCTCGGGGGCCGCGGCGATCCTCGAGCCGTTCCTCGTGCATCCGCGGCCCTTCGCGGACTTCGTCCGTTTCGAGGGGCTGGGGGCGGCCCAGGCCGAGCGGCTCCTCGAGCTCCTTCCCGAGCTAAACCTCGCCGATCGTCAGAACAACGGTCCGCGCGTCGATGAGCTCCTCCGCGCGGCGATGACGCACGGGGGCCTCGCCCTCTCGGGCTACCTCGTATCGGCCCCGCGCTGGGACGAGAGGGTGAGCATCGACGGGCTCTTCGTCCCGGCCCTGCCCGGACTCGCGCCTCCGGATCCCCTCAATCTCCGCGAATCCGATCGCTGGAGCGAGCTCGAAACGGCCCTCGGCCTCGATTCGGCGCGAGGCGCACCCGACGAGTTGAGGGCCCTGCGCCGCGCCTCCGGGGCCCTGTGCTGGTGGCTCTGGTGGGATTGAGACGCATAGAATCGGGGCCATGATCCGTGCAGCGTATTCATGGTTGTTCCGCACCGTCATTCACCGGACGGATCCCGAGTGGGCGCATCACGCGGGCATCCGCGCGATCGGGCTCGCGGGCGACTGCGCGCTGACCCGGCGGCTCATGCGGGCCACGATCGGTCACCTCGACGCCCCTGACGTGGCGAGCATGCCGCGCAAGCGCAAGGTCTACATCGGTGAGCGACTCGTTCCCGGGCGCCTGGGGCTCGCCGCCGGCATGGACAAGGACGCGCGCGCGATTCTGGGCCTCACGGCGATGGGATTCGGCTTCGTCGAGGTCGGGACGATCACGCCGAAGCCGCAGCCCGGCAACGATGCTCCGCGCCTCTGGCGCCTCATGGACGCCGATGGCCTGCGCAACCGGATGGGCTTCAACAACGAGGGCGCCGATACGGCGGCGCAGCGCCTGCGCGCTCTCAGGTCGACGCGCGAGGGACGGGCTGCGATCGTCGGGGTCAACATCGGGAAGAACAAGACCACCCCGGAGGAGCGCGCCGCCGGGGACTACGAGTACTGCGCGACCCTCCTGGCCCCCTGGGCGGACTTCGTCGTCGTCAACGTCTCCTCGCCCAACACCCCCGGGCTCAGGGACCTGCAGTCCGTCGAGCATCTGCGCCCCATCCTCCTCGCCGCGCAGAAAGGCTGCCGCGTCTCGAATCGGGATGTGCCCCTCTTCGTCAAGATCGCGCCCGACTTGGCGGATGCGGAGATCCTCGAGATCGTCGCCCTCGTCAAGGAGCTCGGCATGGCGGGCGTCGTCGCGACCAATACGACGATCGCTCATGATCTCGGCGACGGCGGAGTCTCGGGGGCCCCTCTGCGTCAGCGCGCCCTCGAGGTCGTGCGCCTCGTCGCCGAGCACCTCGATGACGAGCAGGTGCTCATCGGGACCGGCGGTGTTTTCAGCGCCGACGATGCGCGCGCGATGCTCGCCGCGGGAGCGGACCTCGTCGAGGCCTTCACCGCCTTCGTCTTCGAGGGCCCCTCATGGCCGGGCGAAGTCAATCGGGAACTCGCGAGGGGCCGCGCGTGATCATCGCCCTGGACTCCCCCGACCTTTCCGCCGACCCGAAGCTCGCCGACTACACCCGTCTCAAGGATGTTCAACTGCGTTCGAAGCTCGAGCCCGAACGCGGCCTTTACATGGCCGAATCGACCAATGTCATCCTCCGCGCCCTCCAGATCGGTCATCGGCCGCGCTCCTTCCTCATGGCGCCCCGGTGGCTCGACGATCTCGCGCCGCTCATCGAGGAGGCGACGGGGGCGCCGGACGGCGCCGACGTCCCCATCTTCATGGCGCCGGAGCCCCTCTTGGAGGAGATCACCGGCTTCCACCTCCACCGGGGCGCCCTCGCCGCGATGCAGCGCCCCGAACTCCCACCGGTCGGAGAACTCCTCGCGAAGGCCCGCCAGGGCCGTCCCGCGCGCCGGGTCGTGATCCTCGAGGACCTGGTCGATCATACGAATGTCGGAGCGGCGTTCCGCTCGGCCGCGGCACTGGGCGTCGACGCCGTGCTCGTCACGCCCTCGTGCGCCGATCCCCTGTACAGGCGTTCGGTCCGGGTGTCGATGGGGACGGTCTTCCAGGTGCCGTGGACGCGGATCGAGCGCTGGCCCGCGATGGATGAACTGCACGCGGCGGGGTTCACCGTCGCCTCGCTCGCCCTGTCCGACGACTCCGTCCCCCTCGACGAGTTCGTCGCTCTTCCCTGCGTGAGCGCCCCCGATGCGCGCCTGGCCCTGGTGATGGGCACCGAGGGCGACGGCCTCAAGAAGCGGACGATCTCGAACTCCGATGTCGTCGTGAGGATCCCGATGTCCGGGGGCGTGGATTCGCTCAACGTCGCCGCGGCCTCGGCCGTCGTCTTCTGGGCGACCCGGCGCCTCGGAGGCGAGCCCCGCTAAAGCCGGCGCCGTACGGAGGAAGGGCGGTCGGAAGAAGACTTCCGACCGCCCTTCGTCATGATCCGGGCCCTATTCGTCGTTGCCGAGGCTGCGATCCAGCTCGGCGTCGTCGATCTGCGGATCCGGCAGGACCCTGAGCAGGACGACCGAGGCGACGAGACCGCCCCAGACGAGGAGGATCGTGAGAAGCATCATGAAGATCGCGGTGGCGTTCATTCCTCCACTCCTTCCCGGAGGGCGACGGGGTTCGACTCGACGGGGACCTCGGTCCCGGGTCCGTGGGGCGCGTCATCCTCGGCGAGGAGCTCGGCGACCGTCTGGGCCGACACGCCGTGATGCCTCCACGGCAGCAGGGTCAAGATGGCGGAGACGACGAGCGCGAAGGCAACGCACCCCCATCCGAAGATGTTGACGAAGGACTGCGCGTAGCCGCCGTAGCCCTCCTGCACGTACCCCACGATCGCGGAGAAGAGCATGAAGATGAGGACGGCCGGGACGACGAGTCCGACGAGCCCGTCCCACGCCCTGGGGACCTTCACCGTCGAGACGAGGTTGAGGTGGGCGCGCAGGCCCTTGAGCCTCGGGCTGAAGGCGGCTGCGAGCAGGGCCATCGCGACGGCGCCGGACACGACGCCGATGTTGTTGATGAAGTTATCGACGATGTCGAGGTTGTTGAGGCCCGACTTCGTGCCGAAGAGGACGAGGGAGACGATCGCCGCGGGGACGCCGAAGGCGAGGGCCGCGCTCACCGGGCTGAAGCCGAACTTGTCCTGAAGCCCGCCGGAAACGACCTGGAGCAGTGAGAGCAGCGAGGTGACGCCCGCGAGGACGAGGGAGGCGAAGAAGAGGACGCCGAAGAGCGAACCGCCCGGCATCATCGAGACGATCTGGGGGAAGGTCACGAAGGAGAGGATCGGCCCGGTCAGGCCCTCGAGCTCACCGACTGCGACCCCCTGCCCGTGGGCCATGAAGCCCAGGGCCGAGAACACGCCGATGCCTGCGAGGATCTCGAAGGACGAGTTCGCGAAGCCCGCGACCAGGGCCGTTCCCGTGAGGTTGGTCTTCGGCTTGAGGTAGGACGCGTAGGTGAGCATGATGCCGAAGCCGACCGACAGGGAGTAGAAGACCTGCGAGAAGGCGGCGAGCCACACGTGCGGGTCCGAAAGGGAGGCCCACTGAGGGGTGAAGAAGGCGTTGAGGCCTTCAACGGCGCCGTCGAGGAAGAGGGCGCGGACGACCATCGCGACGAAGAGCACGACGAGGAGCGGCAAGAAGATCTTGTTCGCGGCCTCGACGCCCTTGGACAGTCCGCGGCCGAGGATGAGGAGCACGAAGACCCACACGAGGGCGAGCGGGATCGCCACCGCGGCGACCGGGGTCCACGAGAACTCGTCCCCGCCGACGACCTGGAGGAAGTCCCCCGTGAAGAAGCCGAGCGCGTCATCGCCCCAGGACTGGTTCACCGAGTAGATCGTGTACTGGGCCGACCATGCGATGACGGCCGCGTAGTAGACGAGGATGACGAAGCAGACGAGGACCTGGAACCATCCGATGAATTCGCCCCCGGCGCGGATGCGGCGCAGCGCCCACGGCGGTGAACCGCGGAACTTGTGGCCGAGCGAGTAGTCGAGCCACAGCATCGGGATGCCGACGAAGATGAGGGCGACGAGGTACGGGATGAGGAAGGCGCCGCCGCCGTTCGAATAGGCGACGCCCGGGAAGCGCCAGATGTTCCCCAGGCCGATCGCGGAGCCGATGGCCGCGAGGAGGAAGCCGGTCTGACCGGTCCACGTGTCCTGGCGCTTCGGCTGCTGGACCGTTGCTGATGATGTTGACATGGGATTCTCCTTCACAGGATTTCCCAGTCAGGCTAGGCGCTTCGCGCCCGCCCCAGGAAGGGCGTCCATTTCTCAGACGCCCGGTGCGATCAGATCGCGCCCGCGAGACTGAAGAGCCATGCGGTGAGGATCGTGAGGGGCAGCGCCGCGAGCGTCGTGATGATGATGGATCCCTGGGCGATCCTCTCCCCCGTTCGCGCACGCGTCGCTGCGATGAAGGCGTTCTGGGCGGTCGGCATCCCCGCCATGACGGTGACGGTCATGAGCTCCGGGCCGCGCAGGCCGATCAGGGTCCCGGCGCCGAGGGCGATGAGCGGTTGAACTGCGAGTTTGCAGGTGGAGGCGAGCAGGACCGCCGCGGCGTTCGCGGGGAGGATCGGGGCTCTCGAGCCGACCAGGGATGCTCCGAAGGCGATGAGGATGATCGGAGGGGCCGCCTGGCCGAGCATCGATGCGGTCGTCGCGATCGCCTCGGGGACGGGGGCTTTCAGGGCCGAGCAGGCGAAGCCGAGCGCCGCGGCGATGACCATCGGATTCGAATACACGGTTGCGAGGACGCCCTTGAGCGTCGGCGCGCGTCCGGATCCGGCCAGATCCGCGAGGACGAAGAACATCGGCGTGAAGAAGCCGAGCTGGAAGACGATGACCGGTACGACTCTGCTCGCATCGCCCAGGACGTAGACCGCGATGGGAATGCCGATGTAGGCGGCGTTGTTGAGGGAGGCCGACATCGCCCCGAGGACGAGGTCGCCGCGCGAGAGGCGCAGCGCCGGCACGGAGATGAGACTGAAGACGAGGGCGGAGCCGATGCCGCAGACCGCGGCGACGGCGAGGGGAGCGCCGACGACCGTCGCCATGTCCGCTTCGGAGACGGCGTGGAAGAGGAGGGCGGGCGATGCCGCCCAGTACACGACGGAGGTGAGCGCGCGCACGCCCTCGTCGCCCAGGGCACCGAAGCGCCGCAGGAGCCAGCCGACTCCCATGACGATTCCGATCCCTGCGATCGAGGAGATGATGGGGCCCACCCGACCAGCATAGGAGGTGGCCGGGCGAAGGCGCCCCCGGGCCTCACCAGGTGGAGACGACCTCGTCGACGCGCGTCAGGGCGGAGGCGATCGCCATGTGCATGTCGAGGTACTTGTAGGAGCCGAGGCGCCCGCCGAAGAGGACCTTGTCCTCCCCCGCCGCGAGCTCGCGATAGGCCGCGAGGACCTCGCGGTCGGCCGGGCCCGCCACCGGGTAGTAGGGCTCGTCCTCGGCTCCGGCGAATCGCGAGTACTCCCGCATGATGAAGGTGTTGCGCGCGCCTGAGCGATCCCGCTCGGGATGGAGGTGGGCGAATTCATGGATGCGCGTGTACGGCACCGACTGGTCCGCGTAGTTCATCACCGAGCAGCCCTGGAAGTCGGGGGTGTCGACGACTTCGGATTCGAAGTCGAGGGTGCGCCAGGTGAGGCGGCCCGCCTCGTAGTCGAAGTAGCGGTCGAGCGCACCGGTGTAGACGATGCCGAGTTGTCCCACGGTCCTCGACTTCGAGAAGGGGTGGGAGTCGTCGAAGAAGTCGACGCCGGTGCGCACCTCGATCCGGGGGTGGTCGGCGAGGCGCTCGAGCCAGGCCCCGTAGCCGTCCAGGGGGAGCCCCTCGTAGGTGTCGTTGAAATAGCGGTTGTCATAGGTGAGGCGCACGGGCAGGCGCGCGATGATCGCCGGGTCGAGCTCCGTGGGATCGGTCTGCCACTGCTTCGCCGTGTACCCCTTGATGAAGGCTTCGTAGAGGGGCCGACCGATGAGGCTGATCGCCTTCTCCTCGAGATTGGTCGGCGTCTGGCCCGCCAGTTCCCCGGCCTGTTCGGCGACGAGGGCGCGCGCCTCCGCCGGCCCGAGGGCGGCGCGGAAGAACTGGTTGATCGTCCCGAGGTTGATGGGCAGCGGGTAGACCTCGCCCCCGTGATTCGTGTAAACGCGGTGCTGGTAGGAGTTGAAGGCGGTGAAGCGATTGACGTACTCCCACACGCGCTCGTTCGAGGTGTGGAACAGGTGCGTGCCGTAGCGGTGGACCTCCACGCCCGTCTCCGGGTCGATCGAGGACCAGGCGTTGCCGCCGATGTGGTCGCGCCGCTCGATGACGGTCACCCGCATGCCGAGGTCTTCGGCCGCCCTGCGGGCCACCGTGAGGCCGAAGAATCCCGATCCGACGACGAGGAGATCCATGAGGTGTCCTTCCCAAGCGATGTTGTCGTTCATGCTACCCGGAAACGGCTGCTCGGCCCTGCTCCCGTAGAATTGCGCGGGGTGTAGGCGCTGCGGAAGGAGCGGGCAGATGATTCGGATCGGCATCGTCGAAGATGATGCGGTCAGTCGCAAACTCGTCCTCGACTATCTGCGCCGTTACGAGCAGGAGCACGGGGAGGCCTTCGAGGTCTCGGTCTTCGAAGACGGCGCCCAGATCCTCAAGGGGTACCGTCCCCGTTTCGACGTGCTGCTCCTGGACATTCAGATGGGGGCCGTCGACGGAATGACGGCGGCGAAGCGCATTCGTGAGCTCGATGAGCAGACCGTCCTCGTGTTCATCACCTCCTCGCCCCAATTCGCGATCAAGGGCTACGAGGTGGACGCCACTTCGTACCTCTTGAAGCCGCTCCCCTGGTTCGCCTTCGAGCAGGAGCTCTCCCGCTCGATCGCGATCGCGAGGAAGCGGCGGAGCGCCTCTCTCCTCCTTCAATCCGGCCAGGAGGTCTCACGGGTCGACATCGCCGATGTGGTCTACGTGGAATCGGTGAAGCACCGCCTCGAGATCCACACCGTCGACGGGGTCATCTCCGTCGCGGGCACTTTGAAGGAGATGGAGGTCCAGCTCGAGGGCCGGGACTTCTTCCGGTCCAACTCCGGTTATCTGGTGAATCTCGCCCACGTGCGCGGCGTTCGCGATCAGTCGTGCGTCATGACGGGCGGGCATGAACTGCGGATCTCCAGGCCCCGGAAGAAGGAGTTCCTCTCCGCGCTCGCCGCCTTCGCGGGCGGTGTCCGCTGATGTTCGAACCGCTCCCGGACATCCCCCGTCTCTACACGGCCGCCGCCGAATGGAGCGCGGTCGTCCTCTACGTGGTCCTGCTCACGCGCAAGGGGCCCAACCGGAGGCTCGCCATCGGGGCCCCCGTGTCCTTGATCGCCCTCATCGCGATCCAGCTCCTCGCCGGGCGCCTGCCGGATTCACTGTGGATCCCCGGGATGCTCGTCGCGGTCCTGGGGATCCTCGCCTCCGTGAAGCTCCTGTCGGGGGCCCATTGGGTGGCGGCCTGGCACCTCACCTTCCGGGCCTTCATCCTGGCGGAGTTCCTCGCCTCCTTGGAATGGCAGCTCCAGGTGTACTTCCTCCCCCATGTCGATCCGCTCTGCGCCCTCGGCATCGCGGTCATGTCCGCCTCCTACGCGGTGGCCGTCCCCGTCTGGGGCGCCCTGGAGAACCGGAACTTCTCCTCCGAGGAGCCGCTCTCCCTTGAGAACAAGGACCTCCTCATGGGGCTCCTCATCGCCCTCACGACCTTCGCGATGTCGAACCTGTCCTTCCTGTCGACCTCGACGCCCTTCTCGGGCCGCCTCGGACCGGAGGTCTTCTACATCCGCACCCTCGTCGATCTCGCGGGCCTCGCGGCCCTCTACGCCCAGCACGAGCGCATCATGCAGATCCGGGCGAGCGCGGAGGTGGCCTCGATCCAGGCCTCTCTCGACGCTCAGCACACCCAGTACCTGCAGTCGAAGGCCGCCGTCGAGGAGCTCGGACGCGCCCACCACGATCTCAAGCACCAGATCGCGCTCATCCGCTCCGAAGTCGACCCCGAGGCGCAGCGCGCCGACTTCGCCGAACTGGAGGAGTCCGTGAACGCCCTCGGCCATCAGTACCATTCGGGCAACCCGGTGCTCGATGTCATCCTCGCCTCGAAGGCCTCCGCGTGCAACGCCGATTCCATCGATTTCACGGCCGTCGCCGATGGCAAGCTGCTCGGCGCCATGAGCTCGATGGACATCGCCACGCTCTTCGGCAACGCCCTCGACAATGCGATCGAGGCCTCGCGCCGGGTCGAGGATCCCTCGCACCGGATCATCAAGCTCGCGCTTCACGCCATGGGCGAGATGACGGTGATCCGCGTTGAGAACTGGTATTCGGCCGCCGTCGCCCAGGACGAGTCCGGCAACTTCGTGTCCGCCAAGCCCGATCGGCGTCGGCACGGTTTCGGCATCAAGTCGATCCGCTACACGGCGCGCAAGTACGGCGGCGAGCTGTCGACGAGCTTCGACGGCCAGTGGTTCACGCTCACCGTGATCCTGCCGAAGACCTCGGATCCGCTCAGTTGAATCCGAGGATCGTCCGGGCGATCCTGTAGCCGGTCTTCAAGAACCTGTCGGAGCGCCTGCGGATGAGCCGTCCGAGGAGATCGTCTTCGACGGCCCGGGCGGCCGTGGGGTCCTTCGCCTCAAGATCGGCCCACATCCGGTCCTTCATCGCCAGGTGCTCGGCGCTTCCCGACAGGATCGCCATGATCGTGCAGACCACGAAGTTGATCCGCAGGTAGTGGACCATGTACCGGTAGAGGTTCTCGGGCACCGCGTCACGATCGGGCATCGAGTCGACCATGACGGCGTTGACTCGCATCAATTGATCGAGGCGCGAGATCATCACCGGCTCATTGACCGACTGGTCGTCCCGCCCGATGAAGTAGCGGTAAAGATCGACATCGAGGTAGCGGAGCGTGCGCACCCACGGGAGCGGCGCGTGCGAGTAGATGTAGTCGACGTAGAAGGTGTGCTCGGGCAGATGCAGCCCCGACTCGCGCACGAGGGCGGTGCGCATCGTCAGCGAATGCATGAGGATGTACTGGTCGTAGCGGCAGGGCCTGACGTCCTCCCAGCCGATCGTCCGCCCTTGCGGCAGGACGTTCCGGTAGCGGACCGTCGCCTTGTGCGTCTTCCCCTGCTTCTCGTACACGTAGTTCGTGACGAGCAGATCGAGCTCACGCCCCGCGGCGCGCTCATCGCGGAGCAGGTCGAGGACCTTGCGCATGGCGGAACGGTCGACCCAGTCGTCGGAGTCCACGACGCGCACGTGCCCGCCCGTGGCCGCGGCGATCCCGGCGTTCACGGCGCCGCCGTGCCCCTTGTTCTCCTGGTGGATCGCGCGAACCTCTCCGGGATGACGGGCGGCCCACTCATCGGCCATCTCGGCGGTGCGATCCGTGGAGCCGTCGTCGATGATGAGCACTTCGAGTTCGCCGTCGTAGTCGACCAGGGTGGCGAGCGCCCGGTCGAGGTACGCCTCGGAGTTGTACGCCGGAACGATGACGGATAGGAGCGGCGCCTGCGCTGTCATGTCGTTTTCCTTCGATTTCCGTGTCGGCCAAGGGGAACGGGCCTCGGTCCCCTAAGGATACGGGGCGGTCGGCCCTGAACCGAACCGCCCCGCGCCCCCGCGGGCCGATCAGGCCGAAACCTCGGATTCTCGCCCATCCCCGGCGGGGACCTGCTTGAAGATGACCTTGAAGATCGGGAAGAAGACCCAGAAGGAGATCGCCGAGTTGATGATCATGGTGATCACGTCCGCGATCGTCTCCCCGGCGCCGCCCATGGCCGAGGTGAAGAAGGAGTAGATCGGATCCTTGTAGAGCACCTGCAGCGCCGCGGCGACGACCGTGATGACGACGTAGGCGACGAAGTACCAGAAGGCGGCGCGCCACACGGACGAGTTCGACTTGAAGGTGATGCTGCGCTGGGCGAAGAAGTTGATGACCTGCGCGATGAGGAGGGTGATCTCAACGGCGAGGAAGTAGGCGAGCCCCCCTCCCCCGCCGTCCTGGATGGCGCCGGCCGCGTAGTCGAAGAGATGGACCGTCTGGCCGTCGCTCACCCCGATCGGCAGGAACTGGAAGGCCGTGTCCACCATCGGCGTCTTCCCGAAGGCCCATTTGAACGCGGGCATGAGGATGAGTTGGAGGACGGTGACGCCGTTGGAGAGGATGAAGAAGACGATGAACTGGGAGGCCGTCTCATGCTCTTCGGAGAAGTTCTTCCACCACCGGGTGAACGCGTTCATGTGTGTCGTCGCTTTCGCTGTGAGTTCGGGTCGTGCGGCCGTGAGGCCTTCAGTCGTGGGGGGCGTCGAGGCGGCGCAGGGTCGCCCGATTGGCCCTGCGATTGGAGAAGAAGCCCCCGACGAGGGCCCCGAGCCCCTTGAGGTGACGGCCGTTCACGAGGGCGACGAGTCCGTCGACCATCTCGAGCGAGACGAGGCCGTGGCTCATCTTCCCCAGGGCCCGGAAGGGCATGTTGGAGATGAAGTTGATGTTGAGATCGGGGATCCCCGTCGCGTCCGCCTTCGCCTTCTTCTTCGCGAGCACTCGTGCGCCGAAGCGGGCGAGGGGCGAGGCGGCGCGGCTCATCTGGAAGAGCGGGTCCGAATCCTTCAGGGGGCCCGAGTCCGATTCCTCAGGAGCCTCGCGTCCGAGGAGGGCGGCGAATTCGGCGTCGCTCACGTCGGTGACGCGCCCGCTCAGGTAGGCCCCGAGCTCCTCGTTCGGATGAGGCGCCTCCTCCCCCTCGATCGTGATCTGCCCGTCGAGCACGAGGTCTTCGCAGTTGCGGCCGATGCGAATGCGCCACGTGCCGCCCTCGACGCTCCAGGCCGAGCGGGAGGCGTCGAAGTGGCGGAAGGTGTACTCGTCGAAGGGGATGGTGACCGAAGCGGACTGCCCCGCTTCGAGATGGATCTTGGTGAATCCCTTGAGTTCGCGGACGGGTCCCCATACTCCTCCGGGCGATTCGACGTAGAGCTGGGGGACATCCGCACCGGCGCGCTTCGAGGTGTTGGTCACGGTGAAGCTCGCGCCCTCGTCGCTGATGCGCAGATCGGAGTAGGCGAAGCTCGAGTACGACAGGCCGAAGCCGAAGGGGCGGGTCACCGCCGTGCCGGTCGTGCTCGTGAAGCGGTAGCCGACGTAGGGGCCCTCGCGGTACAGCGAGTAGCGGCCCGTGGCCGGGTACCAGGATGAGACGGGCAGGTCCTCGTAGCGGACCGGGTAGGTTTCGGCGAGGCGGCCCGAGGGGTTCACGGCTCCGGTGAGGACGCGCAGCGCGGCGGAGGCGCCCGCCTGGCCCGACAGGGACTGGTGGATGATCGCCTGGGCGCATCCCTCCCAGGGCATCTCCAGCGATGCTCCGGCCGAGAGGACGACGACGATCTTCGCGCCGGTCGATGCGAGTGCTTCGAGGAGCTCCACCTGGACGGCGGGGATGCGCATGTGCGCGCGATCCAGGCCCTCCGATTCGGAGAGCTCATCGAGTCCGATGTAGACGAGGGCGACCTCGGCCCTTCGGGCCAGCCCGACCGCTTCTGCGACGAAGGCGGGGGCGGGCTTGCCGAGGCGGTCGTATCCTGCGGCGTATCCGACTGTGTCGAGCGGGAAGCCGGCGAGGACTCCGAGGGTCGTCTCCAAGGATGCGGGGTTCACCTGGGAGGAGCCGGAGCCCTGGTAGCGCGGGTTCTTCGCCATGTCGCCGATGACGGCGACCCTCGTTCCGGGCGCCAGGGGCAGGAGGTCCTCATCGTTCTTCAGCAGGATGATCGACTCTTCGGCGACGCGCCTGGCGAGTGCGGCGTGCTCCTCGGCGGCGAGGGCGGGGCGCGGACCCCTCGAGGGGGCGGCGAAGGCGATGTCCAGGACCTCTTGAGCCCTGGCGTACACGTCTTCGGCGTCGATCAGCCCCTTCTCGACGGCTTCGACGATGCGGCGGGCGGATTCCAGGCCGGGGGCGGGCATCTCGAGGCTGCCTCCGGCGGCGGCGGCCGCTGCGGCGTCATTCGATCCTCCCCAGTCGGAGACGACCATCCCCTCGAATCCCCATTCCCGCCTCAGGATCGTCGTGAGGAGTTCGGGGTTCTCGTGGGCGTAGGTGCCGTTGACCATGTTGTACGACGACATGAGGGTGCGAGGGCGGGCCTCTTTGACGACGATCTCGAAGCCCGTGAGGTAGATCTCGCGCATGGTGCGCTCGTCGATGATCGAGTCCGAGGCCTGGCGCCGCAGCTCCTGGGAGTTCACGGCGAAGTGCTTGGGGCAGGCGGCGACGCCCTGCGACTGGATGCCCCGCACGAGTCCGGCCGCCATCCGTCCGGCGAGAAGGGGGTCCTCGGAGTAGTACTCGAAATTGCGCCCGCACAGCGGGGAGCGCTTGATGTTGAGCCCGGGTCCGAGGAGGACGTCGACGCCGAGGGCGCGCGCCTCCTGGCCGAGGGCGGCCCCCATCTCCTCGGCGAGTGAGGGGTCCCATGAGGAGGCGACGGCGGCGGCCGTCGGGAAGCAGGTCGCCGGCTCGGAAGCCGCGATCCCGAGGTGGTCGCCGCTGCCGAGCTGGCGGCGGACGCCGTGAGGGCCGTCGGACATCACGAAGGAGGGGATCGAGCGGGCCGGCAGGGCCCTGGAGTCCCATTCGGAGGCGCCGGACAGGAGGGCGGCTGCTTCGAGGAGCGTGAGGTCGTGGGAGTTCACGGCGGTCTTCCCTTCAGTTTCACTTCGGGCGATCATGCCCGTGAGCGGGGATTTCGATGGTGGTGGAGGAGCCGGTCCCCGGGGCGGGCGCAGTAT
>NZ_JBNOYB010000076.1:0-5180 GCF_050312375.1 Schaalia sp. | reverse complement strand
CAGCCGCCGGGCTTCACCCAGCCCGGGGCGTACCCCCAGCAGCCCGGCTTCACCCAGCCCGGGGCGTACCCCCAGCAGCCCGGCTTCACCCAGCCCGGGGCGTACCCCCAGCAACCGGGCGCATATCCGGGGATGTGAACGCGGGGCGTGATCCCTTCACGTTCTCCCGTCGGGGGCGGTGGATGAGTTCGGCCTCGTCCGCCGCCCTCGTCGTTCCCGCCTCTGGCCTCGTCCGCCGCCCTCGGCGTTCCCACCACCGCCCTCGGCGTTCCCGCAGCCACGGTATTCCCGCCGCCGCCCCGGTTTTCCCGCAGTCCCGCCGCGTCCATCGCCCTTCGCCGAAGAGCCGGAGGCCTCACTCGCTCGACTCGCCTTGAAGTCGCGCGTCCTTCGGAATGAGGACGCGGATCAGGAAGTGACTGTCCGCGGACACCCTCATGCTTCCGCCGAGGGCTTCCACCCGCGAGCGCATTCCCGAAAGCCCCGTCCGCTCGACCACGTCGACCTTCTCCGCCAGGGGGTTGCGGATTCTCAACGACCAGGTGAAGGGCCCTTCATCGAAGAGGGCATCGATGCGCTGTGCGTCGGCGTGGAGGACCGCGTTCGTCGTCGCCTGGGACAGCACGGCGATCATAACCTCTGCGACCTGAGGGGCGCCGGGAAGAGAGCCCCGTATGACGAGCTCGCACCCCATGAGCGCGCACCCGGATGCGATCGCCTGGAGGCGCTGCGCGCTCACGTCGGCGGAGTCGGCGCGCAGGTCCTCGTCGAGAGTCACGAGCATGTCGGACAACGCCCGGGTGCGCGACGGCTCGGACACGCCGTCCTCGAGGAAGCAACGGACGAAGGTGAGCCTTTGCGCGAGGACGTCGTGGATCCTCAACCGCGCACCGAGGATGTCCTGCTTCTCCATGAGCGCGTTGATGCGCCTGAGCGATGCCTGCAGATGCTGCATCGATTCGGCGAGGGCGGTGTTCTCCTTCTCAAGGCGTTCGATGAGGTCGACGTGCTCGGTCACATCCTGTCCCCAGATCTGCTCGCGCAGGTGGATGATCCCGTGCTCCATGCTCATCCTCCTCATGAGCCAGGCCCGGCACCCGTGGCGCAGGAGGATCGGTCCCGTATCGGAGGAACCCTTCTCCTCCTGGCCGCGGATTCCGGGCGAGCCGGAACGCAGGATCCTGATCGCAAGACCGTCTTTGGTCGAGTTCTCAGCCAGTTCCCGCCAGATCTGGTCGATCGGCGTGTGCGCATTCAGCCCCCGGGCCGCAAGGACGCGGTTCATCTCGTCGTTGAGGAGCAGCGGCGCTCCCGATGCGGAACCTATGGCGATCGCGCCCGGGAATCGTTCGAAGGCGATCTTCATGGTGAGTCCGCCCGGTTCGCGCCAGAAGGACGCGGTCTCGTGGAGGAAGATGAGGACTGTGATCGCCGCGAGTAGGAGGATTCCGACGAGGATCAGGATGCAGGCGAGCTTCGGATCCGTCCGGGGGATCCCCGTGCTCAGATCCTCATTGAGACCCGCGATGAGGAGCGCGCCCGCGACGATGGAGAGGTCGAGAGCGCAGCGGACGCGCATCTGACCGCTCCTCGCACCCGGAAGGCAGTGCGCGACGAGGGCGAGAAAGCGCCGGGCCCCCGCGCCCGTGCGGCGCTTGAGCGGGCCGAGCGAGGCGAAGAGGAGGCAGTCGGCGATGAGGGGGAGCAGTCCGATCCAGGCGAAGCGGCGGATCTGCTGATGGGGAGCGAAGGGGCTCCCCCAGTTGAGGGAGTCGTGGGCGAAGGCGATCGTCACGCCCAGGATCACATGGAGGACGAGCAGGACGGCGGGGACGAGGAGATTGAGCCAATGCCGCCGCAGGATGACGATCACGCCGATGAGGATCGCGCTCGCCGCGGAGGCGAAGGCCGCGATCTCGATGATGCTCCAGGCCGCATGGCCGAGGAATGCGAGGCTCAGCACGCTTCGCCTCCTGTTCGCGCGCACCCGAAGGCGAAGCGGAGGTGCAGGGCTTCACCCTCGATGTCGATGCCGCAGTCGGGATCGAGGGCGAGGAGGCGATCGGCGATCTCCGCATCGATGTCCCCGATGGCCTCGAGGAGAGCGGTGAGCTCGCCCCGTCCGTCCCGCTCGGCGAAGTGGACGAGGAGTTCCGCTCCGTCGTGCTCCGCGTGTTCGATGAGGACCTCCCGGAGGATCCTCAGCGCACGCAGCCCCTCGTCGGCGGGGATCATGGCTTCATCGGGGGAGGCGAGGGGCACGAGCGCGGCGAGGTGCGTCTGAGTGGAGGCCGCCGCGATGAAGCGCGAGAAGGCGCGCAGGAGATCCGCGGCGCGGTTCCAGTCCTCATCGGAGTGCGGGTTCCCGTTCGTGTAGGAGGAGCCGAGGAGGAGCGCGCCGGTGTACTTCACATAGGCCAGATCGACGGCGAGGAGGCGGAGGATCTGGGCCCGTCGGGCGTTCGGCGTCGTCGGGAGTTCCTCGCCGAGGGCGTTGATGCGCGCGAGGGCGGGTTCGGAGAGGCGATCGTAGGCGTTGAGGACCCGATTCCTGTGCGCGAGCTCGCCCTCGAGGCCTTCGATGTCGGCCTGGCGGGCGATCATTTCGCGGGAACGGACGAGTCTGGCCCGAGTCGCGGAGAGGCGTTCTCGCAAGGACTCGAGCTCGGACACGTCGATCTCCCAGACGAGGCGGCCGCCGGGAACGGCCAATGCGCCCTCCGAGACGGATCTCCTCGGCGCATCCGCCAGGGCCTCGAGGGAGCGGGTCCTGGCGAGGATGCGCCCGTCGGAGTCTTCAATGCGCGCGGGGAGGCCGAAGTGGACGAATCCCTCGCGATACTTGCGGGCCGTGGGGATGAAGCCCGTTCTGACGGTGATCTCGCAGAAGGTGACGACCGCGATGATGAGGATGAGCGCCGACTCGATGTCCCGGGCCTGAGTGCTCCAGCGTTCCCCCGGCGTGAGGACGCTGAGAACGACGAGGAGGACAAACTCGATTCCGAGCGCCGCACGGCCGCCTCCCCGGCGGGCGATGCGGACGAGGAGCACCCACGTGAGCAAGGATTCCGCGATGATCCAGCCGAAGATCAGAGTGCGGCCGACGCCGATGGTGTAGGGGTCTCCGCGTGAGAAGCCGTCGGGGAAGTCGAAGACGAGTCCGTGGAGTGTGGTCGTCGAGACGAGGACGAGGAAGGCGAGGGACACGATGATGGAAACCCACTCGACCCGCCGTCGCAGCGGCACCGCGATGGTCTCATCCGCTTCGACTGCGAAGGCGAGCATCGCGGTCGGCATGGTGAGCAGGGGCACGTAGTAGAGGATCCAGACGACGACCTCGGCCTCGGCGGGCGCCGAGAGCCTGAGGAGGCGGAGCAGGGCATATTGGGCGAGGAGGACGGACTGGAGGACGAGGAGGCCTCGGAGGCGGGGCACCGCGACGCGCCAATAGAGGCTGGCCCCCCAGGCGATGACTCCGAGGAGGGCGAGCGTGTAGAGGACGTGCCCGCTGGAGAGGGGGCTCGAGCGGGTCGTCGGGCGGTCCGCTGCGAAGGCCTCGGCAGCCGCATCGGCGGCGTGGAGCTCCTCAACCCGGAAGGGCTGTGCATCGAGCGCTGTCGAGCCCCCGGGGGCGGGGCCGCCGAGGGCTCCGGCTTCGTCGAGCGCCTCAGCCGCCTCGGGCAGGGCTGAAGCCAGAGCGGCGCGATCGAGGGCGGATTCCTTGCGGGAGGCGACGCCGATGAGGCAGGTGCGCCTCGGCCCGGGTATCTCGGCCCAGGTGCTCTCAGGATGGTCCCTGCGGAGGAGGAGCGCCCATTCCAGGGGGAGGATGAGGATCGCGTCGCGCACCCCGGGGGCGAGGAGCTTCTCAAGATCCGAGTACCCGCCCATATCCGTCGGAGCTTCCCGCGCGGCGAAGTCGCGCAGGACCTCGAGGGCAGTTTCGGAGTCTCCGGGGTCGGCGCCCGGGGGCGCCAGGAGCGACACGAGTGCGGCGAGCGAGAGGCCGCGATCACCGTGGGCGATGCCGATCCGGCACGGCGAGGCGGCGAGTCGCTCGGTGCTGGAGGCGTCGCACTGCCCGAGCGTGAGGACAACGGGCCGGGTGAGGGCGAGGGGCTCGAATCGCAGGGCGGGGCCCGAGGCCCGGAGGGACTCAAGGGTGGGGGCGTCGATGAGGATGGCGGTGTCCTCGGCGAGGGTCTTCTCGAGAATGCGCCGGTGGTCGATGCTCAGCAGTTCGCGCCCGCTGGCCTCTTCGAGGGCCTGCGCGAGGAGCGCGGGGGCCTCCCGTGGCACTGCGATCGTTCCCGGCGGCGTCTTCGGCGCGAAGAGCGGCGGGAGGATGAGCGAGCATGCGAGGACGAGGGCGAGGAGCACTCGTTGCCAGGGGCGCACGGTCAGGCCCCCTGGACGCGCCCTTGGTGCACTTCGCCTCCGGAGGCGCGCCCGAATGCGCTCTCGGCTTCATCGACGACGATGTACCCGGAGGACATGGCGTAGAGGGCGAGGCGCGTGATCGAACGGAATCCGGTCTTCGTCAGGATCGAGGAGATGTTCGTCTTGATCGTGTTCTCAGAGAGCCCGAACAGGTCCGCGATCTCCGCTCGGGTCCTGCCCGCGCAGGTCTGCCTCAGGACCGCGATCTCCCGTTCGGTGAGTTCGTTGTAGCCGAGGAAGGGGATGGAGGGCCTGGCCGGATAGGTGGAGTATCCCTCCGCGCTCGCCTTGAGGACGGAGGTGAGTTCCTGTGAGGAGACGTCCTTGTAGATGAAGGAGACGGCGCCCGCTTTGCGCGCCTCCTCGGGGAATGTCAGGTCGGGCATGGCCGTCATGAGGACGACGCGCGTCGAGGGGACGGTCCGCACGACTTCTTTGCAAGCGGCGAGTCCGGAGGCACCGCCGTCGGTGCAGATGTCCATGAGGAGCAGGTCGGGCCTGAGGCGGGCGCAGGCCTCGACGGCGTCGAGAGCGGAGACGATGCCGCCGATGACTTCGAGGTCTTCGTGGGCGTTGATGGTCTTCACGAGGGCGTCGAGGAGGAGCATCTGGTCTTCGACGACAAGGACCGAGTATTTCGGCCTCTCGTTCTCGGGCATCCTCGTCCTCCTTGAGAAGGGGCGGCGGCCCCGCTGCGCACGGGCGCCCGTCAGTGCGGGCATGGTCGCGCTGCGGAGCGC
>NZ_JBNOYB010000075.1:0-9652 GCF_050312375.1 Schaalia sp. | reverse complement strand
TTAGTGCGCCTCACGACGTGCAGCCATGAGGCGCCCCGATGAACGCGAGTGCTTCCGATCCTGGAACTCAGCCCTCGCGGTGCTTGGCCGCCTCGTGCTCCTTGAGGCGCTCGTAGGAGCGGCGGATCTCAGCTTCGGCCTCCTCGCGACCGACCCAGTGCGCGCCCTCGACCGACTTGCCGGGCTCGAGGTCCTTGTAGACCTCGAAGAAGTGCTGGATCTCGAGGCGGTGGAACTCCGAGACGTCCTCGATCTCCGTGCGCCACGAGGCCCGCTGGTCCGAAGCCGGCACGCAGAGCACCTTGTCGTCGCCGCCCTTCTCATCGGCCATGCGGAACATGCCGAGCGCCCGGCAGCGGATCACGCAGCCCGGGAAGGTCGGCTCCTCCAGCAGGACGAGCGCGTCGAGCGGGTCGCCGTCCTCGCCGAGGGTGTCGTCGATGAACCCGTAGTCGTCCGGGTAGCGGGTCGAGGTGAAGAGCATCCGATCCAGGCGGATGCGGCCCGTTTCATGGTCGATCTCGTACTTGTTCCGATTCCCCTTGGGGATCTCGATCGTGACATCGAATTCCACCGCGTCCTCCTTGTTCTGGCCCGCGGAGCGCGGGTGTCGGATCAGTCCATTCGTGCCTGTGCCGCTAGTGTGTTGGTGATGAACCCCGGAAGGAGGCCCATGCGGCGCAGAACTGCTGGTGCGATTGTAGGCACTTCGGTCCTCGCTCTGGGACTTATGGGGTATGGCGCGGCTGACTTCGCGGGTAAGGTCCCCGGTTTCCTCTCGCCTTCCCAGGCTCCGGTCCTGAGCGCCCCGCCCGCCTTCCCGAAGGCCTCGCCCCTCGAGGGCGCCGGGATGAGGATCCCCGAGGGGATCCCCGTCGACCCGGGGACGATCGCCCCGCTCTGGGCGCCCGTTCGTGAAGCCGCAGCCGGCGGCGACTGGTCCTCGTGGGGCATCGTCCTCGACGCGGGAACGGGCGAGGTGCTCTTCGAGGAGGCCGCAGCCGATGCGCATACTCCCGCATCGACCGCGAAGCTGCTGACCGCATTTGCGGCCCTCAGTTCATTCAACCCCTCTAAGACCCTGTCGACCTCGCTCCTCGCTTCGGGATCATCACTGCATCTGACCTCCGAGGGCGATCTTCTCCTGGGCCGGGGCGCCTCCGATCCCGAATCCGTTCCCGGGCGCGCGGGCATCGCCGACCTCGCGCTGAAGGCCGCCGCCGCCCTGAGCGCAGCGGGCGTGTCCTCGGCGAGCCTGTCGTGGGACGCCCCGCCCTTCACGGGCGAGGATCGTCTGAGCGCACTCATCGCCCAGGAGACCCGCGACTACGTCGGGCCGACGGCCTCCATGGCGATCGGGGCGGGCCGTGCGGGCGATTCGGACATCGGTTTCCTCGACGACCCCGCTCGCGCAGTCGCCGCGACCCTCGCGGATGCGCTCGCGGCGCAGGGCGTCGCGGTGAGCCTGGAGGGCCCGGCGCCGACCCCCGAGGGATTCGAGCCCCTCGCCACGATCGAATCGGCGACGGTCGCCGAACAGCTCCGCTGGATGCTCCACACCTCGGACAACACCCTGGCCGAGCAGTACTGCCGCCTCGCGGCCCGCGCCGGTGGCGCCGAACCCTCCTTCGACGGGGCGACCGGATTCATCCGCCAGACCCTGGAGGGCGCGGGCGTATCGACCGAGGGCCTCGCCCTCGAGGATTGCTCGGGACTGTCGACCGGCGATCGGGTGAGCGCGAGAACCCTCGCCGAGGCGCTGCGGACGGCGGCCGCGTCCACCGGCGCCCTTGCGGATCTTCCGCGCTCCCTGCCCTGGGCGGGCCTGAACGGCACGATGCAGAGGCGGATGCTCGAGGGCCGGGCCTTCGCGAACGCGCAGGCGAAGACCGGTTCCCTCGGAGCGGTGGCGAGCCTCGCGGGGATCGTCGAAACGACGACGGGCAGGCTCCTGGTCTTCGCAGTGGGCGCGGACGGCGTCCCCGATCACGGCGCCGCATCGACGAGGCCGGTCCTGGACGGCTTCATCGCCTCGCTCGCGGCCCTGTGACCGCCGGGGCTGGCCGCACCGGGCCTGGAAGCTGCGGCCTGCGGCCGGACCGAGCCCGCCGCGGCCGCCGGGCCTCCCGGGATCCTCGAGCGTGCGGGCACCGCGCTCGGCCCGCGCTTTGTAAGCTATGACCATGCCGATCCCGATGTCCGCAACCGCCATGGCCAAGGCCATGAACGCCGTGTCGTACGCGGGGCCGCAGACCTCGCCCGCCTCGGCCTCAGGCATGTCGAAGCGCCTCCTTCGGGCCGCGGCCTGGTCCGCCCCGCGGATCGCGGGCCTCTCCGGCCTCGACGAGGCGGGCGCCGTCGAGGACTCGAGGGTCCTCCTGCTCGATCGGCACGCCCTCGCGATCCGCCTGGCGCGCATCCTGGACGAGGCCGCTCCCCTCGAATCCGTCGATCATGCGCGCAAGCGCCTGCGCGTCCTGCGCCTCGTCGCCACGCGCGCGACGGGCCTGTGGGACCCGTGGACGCGCACGCGGATCCTGGTGCCGCCGAACGCCCTGGCCGCCGCGCACCGCTATTCGCTGGATCAGTCGGATTGGTCGAAGTGGGTGGCCCTGAGGACGGGGCTGCTCGGCGCGCTCGTCCTGCGCGCCCCCTTCCTCGTCGCCCCCGATGCGAGGGTCGAGGCCCTGCTGGAACGACTGGTGCTGGCCGAAGCCCTCGCCGACGCGATGATGGCGTCGATCACTCCGGCCCGCCTGCCCTCCGTGGAATGGCTCCGCCACCACGGGCCCTCACCCTCGCTCGCGGGCTCCATTGCGACGAGGATCGGAGTGTCGAGCCCCCTCCTGGACGAGCGCCATCGGATCCCCTCTTTCGCCCTCGAGGTCGTGCGCTCCGGGCGGCTGGACCTCCTGCTCGCGGCGCCCGAGAAGCTGCCCGACGCGGCCGAACTCATCCGGCCCGATGCGTGGGCCGCGCGTGTCTCCTGAATCCCCGGCGTCCCGGATCGTCGGCCCGAATCCGCGCGGGGCGATCGGGAGGGTCTCGCTCGCCGTTCGTCGAGCGCTGAGAGGCTGCCCCGCCGGGGGGAGCGCGCTGGTCGCCCTGTCCGGCGGCGCGGATTCCCTCGCGCTCGCGCTCGCGGTCATCGATGCGGGGACGAGGGCGGGGCTGCAAGTCGTCACGGTGACGGTGGATCATGCTCTCAGGCCCGAGTCCGCTCGCGAAGCGGCCCGCGCCGCCGAGATGGCCGAGCGGCTCGGCGCACGGGCCAGGGTCGTTCGCGTCGAGGTCGGGGATGAGGGCGGTCCCGAGGGGGCCGCCCGCTCGGCGCGCCTGGCCGCCCTCGCGCAGTGCGCCCGCGTCGAGGCCGCGCCGGTCCTCCTCGGTCACACCATGGACGATCAGGCGGAGACCGTGCTGCTCAGGCTCGCCCGCGGTTCGGGGGCTTCGAGCCTGCGGGCGATGAGCCCCGATATCACCGACGAGGGCGGCGTCCGATGGATCCGGCCGCTGCTCGGGGTGCGTCGGGCAGACACCCGCGGGGCGTGCGCGCAAGCGGGGCTGACATGGATCGAGGACCCGTCGAATGAGCCCGAGGGCCCCTGGCGCGCCGAAGACGGGTCGCCCCTGCGCAGGGCGGCCGTGCGGGCGCACGCGATCCCGATGCTCGCCGAGGCCCTCAAGACCGATCCGATCCCCGCCCTGGCCAGGAGCGCCGAGCTCGCCTCGCGGGACGACGAGGCCCTCGAACTGTGGGCCTCCCGGGAGTGGGGGCGCGCCCGGCGCACGGTCCGGGTTCATGACGGGGACGCGCCCGCGCTGTCGCTTCACGCCCTCGAAGGCCTTCCCCGCGCCGTGCGGACCCGGATCGAACGCCGCTTCGCCCTCGAAGCCGGAGCGAGGCCCTCGGCGCTGTCCTCCATCCACATCGACGCCCTCGATGCACTCGTGACCGACTGGCACGGTCAGGGCCCGCTCGACCTTCCGGGGGTCATGGTCAAGCGGATGCGCGACCCGCGGGGCCTTCCCGTCCTCGTGACCGTGCGCCCCTGAGGCGCCGCGCGGCGAGTCCGGGCCCGCACCGCGCCTCGCAGGAGGCCTCGCGTCGCCGCCGTGCGGGCAAGTGTGGCAGTCTTGACCGTAGGGCCCTCGTGACGAGGGCGCACGACCGGAAAGAGGGGACCGCGTGGACACCACGGATATGGGCGACGATCTCAAGGACGTCCTCATCACCGCTGACCAGCTCGATCAGCGCCTCCAGGAGATGGCCGCGGACATCGACAGGGACTACGCGGGCAAGGAGATCCTCCTCGTCGGCGTCCTTCGCGGGGCGGTCATGGTGATGGCCGATCTGTCGCGCAAGATCCACACTCCTTCGCAGATGGACTGGATGGCCGTCTCCTCATACGGCTCGGGGACGAAATCCTCGGGGGTCGTGCGCATCCTCAAGGACCTCGATCAGGACGTGACCGGCCGTGACGTGCTCATCGTCGAGGACATCATCGATTCCGGTCTGACGCTCTCCTGGCTCCGGGCGAACCTCTTGTCGAGGGGCGCGAACTCGGTGAGGATCGCGACCGCGCTGCGCAAGCCCGCCGCCGCGAAGGTCGATGTCGATGTCGCGTACGTCGGCTTCGAGATCCCCGACGAGTTCGTCGTCGGTTACGGCCTCGACTACGCCGAGAAGTATCGGAACCTGCCCTTCGTCGGGACGCTCGCCCCGCACGTCTACGCGCACTGAAAGGCCTGGCCGGATGGCGGATGTGAAACAGAAGCGTATCAATTGGGCGTGGATCCTCGTCCCGCTCCTCGTCTTGTCGATCGGGGGCTGGTTCGTGTGGCAGACCTTCCAGCCCAAACAGGTCGACACCTCGGAGGGCCTGGAGATCCTCAAGGGGCAGACGATCGAACGCGTCGTCCTCAATGAGGCGACACAGCAGGTGAACCTCATTCTCAAGGAGAGCTACACCCACAAGTCGACGGGCCTGGGGGACCGGACCGCCGAACTCGGCAAGTCGGTCTACTTCACCTACTCCTATTCGCAGACCGAGGACATCCTCACGGCGGTTTCCAAGGCGGAGCCCGCGAAGGGGTGGAACGCCCTGAGGCCGCAGGGCTCCCTGTTCTCGGCGATCCTGCAGATGGTCGTCCCGATCCTCCTGCTCCTGGGAGCCTTCTGGTTCCTCATGAGCCGGATGTCCGGATCGAAGATGCTCGGCGGCTTCGCCCAGTCGAAGGCCAAGGAGTTCAATCAGGAGCGCCCGGACATCACCTTCGCCGATGTGGCCGGCGAGGACGAAGCGGTGGAGGAGCTCGAGGAGATCCGCGAGTTCCTCGCCTCCCCGGACAAGTTCCATCGCGTCGGCGCGCGGATCCCCCGCGGCGTCCTCCTCTACGGCCCTCCCGGAACCGGCAAGACCCTCCTCGCCAAGGCGGTCGCCGGCGAGGCTCACGCCCCCTTCTTCTCGATCTCGGGCTCGGAGTTCATGGAGCTCTACGTCGGCGTCGGCGCCTCCCGCGTCCGCGACCTCTTCGACCGGGCGAAGAAGGCCGCGCCCGCGATCATCTTCGTCGACGAGATCGATGCGGTCGGCCGTCACCGCGGCTCCGGGATCGGCGGAGGCAACGATGAGCGCGAGCAGACGCTCAACCAGCTGCTCGTCGAGATGGACGGCTTCGACGAACGGGCGAACATCATCCTGATCGCCGCGACCAACCGCCCCGACATCCTCGACCCCGCCCTGCTGCGCCCGGGCCGCTTCGATCGGCAGATCGCCGTCGAGGCCCCCGATCTCAAGGGCCGTGAGGCGATCCTCAAGGTGCACGCCGCCGGCAAGCCGATGACAGGCGACGTCGACCTCCACCAGATCGCCAAGCGGACCCCCGGTTTCACGGGCGCCGATCTGGCGAACGTGCTCAACGAGGCGGCGCTGCTCACGGCCCGCTCCAACGCCGACCTCATCGACGATCGTGCGATCGATGAGGCGATCGACCGGGTCATCGCGGGCCCGCAGAAGCGGACCCGCGTGATGAACGACCACGACAAGGCGGTGACCGCCTACCACGAGGGCGGGCACGCCCTGTGCGCGGCCGCCCTGCGCTACACGGATCCCGTGACGAAGGTGACGATCCTTCCCCGAGGGCGGGCGCTGGGTTACACGATGGTGATGCCGACCGAGGACCGTTACAACAAGACTCGCAATCAGCTGCTCGACGACCTCGTGTACTCGATGGGCGGGCGGGTCGCCGAGGAGATCGTCTTCCGCGATCCCTCGACGGGGCCGGCCAACGACATCCAGCAGGCGACGAAGACGGCCCGCGCGATGGTCACCGACTACGGCATGTCCTCGCGGGTCGGCCTGGTCAAGCTCGGCACCACCGACACCGAGGCCTTCGGCCACGGCTCGGGTGCCGAGCAGCGGGCCTTCTCCGATGAGATGGCCTCGATCATCGATGATGAGGTGCGGCTCCTGCTCGACGCGGCGATGCGCGAGGCATGGGAGATCCTCACGAAGAACCGCGACATCCTCGACCGGCTCGCCGAGCGCCTCCTCGAGGAGGAGACCCTTGATGAGGCCCAGCTGGCCGAGATCTTCGCCGATGTGAGGAAGCAGGACGAACGCCCGGTGTGGAACTACGGGGCGGAGGCCGCGATCGAGGGCGCCAGGCTCGGCGACCCGGTCGGCCTCGAGCGCGCGCCCGAGCCCCCGGCCGTGGGCGAAGGCGAGGAGGCTGTGAGCGAAGGCGAGGGCGCGGGCGAATGACCTACGACCTGGAAGCCGTCGAGAAGGCGACCGCCGACCTGCTCGCGGCGATCGGCGAGGATCCGACCCGGGAGGGCCTCGTCGACACCCCCGCGCGGGTCGCGCGCGCCTGGCGTGAGATGCTCGTCGGACTCGAGGAGGACCCGAAGGAGTACCTGAGGACGCAGTTCACCGCGGGCACGGACGAGCTCGTCCTCGTCCGCGACATCACCTTCCATTCGGTGTGCGAGCATCACCTGCTGCCCTTCCACGGGCGCGCGCACGTCGGGTACATCCCGCGGGGCGGTCGCGTCACCGGCCTGTCGAAACTCGCGAGGGTCGTCGAGGGCTACGCCCGCCGCCCGCAGGTCCAGGAACGCCTCACGGCGCAGATCGCCGATGCGATCGACGAGGTCCTTAATCCGCAGGGCGTCACCGTGGTCATCGAGGCCGAGCACATGTGCATGTCCATGCGCGGCGTGTCCAAGCCGGGATCCTCCACCGTGACCTCGGCCCTGCGGGGCATCATGAACGACGGGACGACGCGCGCCGAGATGATGGCCCTCGTCCTGGGGGGACGGCGGGACCGGTGAGGATCGGCGGACCGCGGCTCTCCTCGGGACTCGTGCTTCCCGAGGATCGGACCCTCATCATGGGCATCCTCAACGTCACCCCCGACTCCTTCTCCGACGGGGGCCGCTTCTCGACGCTCGAGGCCGCCCTCGCCCACGCGCGCGGCATGATCTCCGAGGGCGCGCACATCGTCGACGTGGGCGGGGAATCCACGCGGCCCGGCTCGACGAGGATCGATGCCGACGAGGAGTGGGCGCGCATCGCGACGGTGGTCGCCGAGCTCGCCGCGGAGGGGGTCGTCGTGTCCGTCGATACGCTTCACGCCTCCACGGCCCGTAAGGCGGCCGATGCGGGAGCCGCGATCATCAACGACGTCTCGGGCGGCCGCTGGGACCCGGACATGCTCGACGTGGTCGCGGACTCGGACTGCGCCTGCATCATCCAGCACTTCCGGGCGCTTCCCGGCCCGGAGGAGGATTTCGACTACGGGGACGACCTCATGGGCGCCCTCTCGGATCGCTTGAGCGCCCAGGTCGAGCGCGCCCTGAGCAGGGGGATCGGCGAGGAGAGGATCGTCACCGATCCGGGATTGGGATTCTCCCTGACCGACGCCCAGTCCGCGGAGATCCTCGATAACCTGGGCCGTTTGAAGGACCTCGGCTACCCTGTCCTCATCGGAGCCTCCCGCAAGCGCTTCGTCAAGGCGATGGGCGGCGACCGCGACGAGCGGACCGCCGAGATCACCGCGAAGTGCGCGCGGGCGGGCATATGGGCGGTCCGCGTACACGAGATCGTCGGGAACGCGCGTGCCGCACGGGAAGGGAATGAGGACCTGGGATGAGCCGTCCACTCGACGTCATCGCTCTGCGCGGGCTATCGGCGAGGGCGATCCACGGCGTCCTCCCCGAGGAGCACGTGGCACCCCAGCCCTTCGTCGTCGACCTCGCCCTGTGGGTCGACGGCAGTGATGCCGCGCGCAGTGACGACATCGCCAAGACGGTCTCCTACGCCGAAGTCGCCGATGTCGTCGCGACGATCGTGAAGGGGCCCGCGGTCCGTCTCATCGAGACCCTCGCCCACAGGATCGCCGATGCGATCGTCTCCATGGAGCGCGTCCACGGGGTCGAAGTGACCGTCCACAAGCCGGAGGCCCCGATCCGTCAGGTTTTCGCCGACGTGTCCGTCACGGTCCGTGCGGGTCGCTGCGGTGAGTCCGGGGGCGCCGTGGAGCTGAGCCGCGAGGCCCTCGAGGCCCCCTCCCTTCCCGAGACGCCCTCCCTTCCCGCGGCTCGCGCTCTTCCCGATGTCCGGCTCGTCCCTGAAGCTCGCGCCCTTCCCGCGGTTCGCGTCGTGCTCGCCCTCGGCGGCAACATCGGCGACGCCCCGAAGACCCTGGCCGATGCGGTCGAGCGCCTCATCGACGATCCGCGCATCGACGTGCTCGACGTTTCGCCCCTCCTGAGGACGATGCCGGTCCTCGCGCCGGGGCAGGCGCCCCAGGACGACTACTGGAACGCCGTCGTACTCGCATCGACCGCCCTCGGCCCGCGCGAAGTGCTCGCACTCGCGCACGAGCTCGAGGCCTCGGCGAAGCGCGAACGCCTCGAGCGCTGGGGCGCGAGGACCCTCGACGTCGACCTCATCGACTACGCGGGGATCGAGATGTCCGAAGCGGATCTCACCCTCCCGCACCCGCGCGCCCGCACCCGGGCCTTCGTGCTGGCCCCCTGGTCCGTCATCGATCCGCAGGCCCGACTCGGCGGGGAACGGGTCGCCGAGCTCCTCGCGCGCGCCCCCGACGTCGAGGGCATCATCGACGCCGTCGACGATTGGCTCGGCGATCCCGGGACGATCATGGCCGAGTCGGACGCTCTCATCGCCCAGGCCCTGGAGGAGAACGCGGCCGCGACCGCGGTGCGGCCGGCCGATCAGCACCCGGCGGCCCCGCTCGAGTCCCCCCGCGCGAGCACGGGCGGGAAATCGCGTCTCGATCTCCTGCCCGAAGAATCCCGGCTGGGCCTCGCCCCCTCGGAGGACTCCCAGGACCTCGTATGGCGCCAACTGTGGGAACGGTGGTCGGCCCCGATCGACATGACGCAAACGCGGACGAGCGCCGCTCCTGCGCCCGCCGGCTCAACAGCGTCCCCGCGCTTCTCGGGATCGACTGCGTCCCTTCCGCCCGCCGGATCGGCCCCCGGGCGGCCGACTCCGGCGCGCGAAGAACCGGGATCGCGGGCCGTGCCCGTATTCGAGGAGGCGTCGGCGACCACCGCCGCGCCAGCCGAAGGGGCCGAGGCCGACGCGCCGAAGCGCCGCCCGCGCTGGCTCAGTCA
>NZ_JBNOYB010000074.1:0-17390 GCF_050312375.1 Schaalia sp. | reverse complement strand
GGGGTGTGGGGTCTTCGGGTTCCGAAGGTGTGGGGTCTTCGGGTTCCGAGGGGGTCGGGTTCTCGGGTTCCGGGGGTGTGGGCTCCTCGGGCTTCGGGGGCGTGGGGTCTTCGGGTTCCGAGGGCGTGGGCTCCTCCGGCTTCACGGGGAAGGTATTCGTCGCGACGATCGAGACCACCGAGTCGACGCCCTTGTTCATCCGGATCCGAACACCCCGGTCGATCGGCTCGGATACGGCGCCCTCGACCGTGAACGCGACCGACGCGCCCTCGGCGAGATCCTTCTCGCGAATATCGCACACGGCCGCCGAGTGGGTCGTCACCGCCCGCGTTCTCGAACCCGCGGTGACCGCATCGAGATCCACGAAGTCCCCGCCGCGGCACGTGTACTCGAAGGCGTACTCCGTTGAGGCGGCCGGAGCATCCCCCTCGGTCTTCTTGAGGATCGAGAAGGTCGCCTGGTGCCCCGATCCCTCGCCGCCCGCAGTGGGAATCCGAATGATCCCCTCGACCTCGCGCGACTCGCCCTTCGGGCCGCCCGTGATCGTCGCGCGATTGACGATCGAGGACAGCTCCTTGACAGCCGGAGTCGTCGTACCGTCGAAGGAGAGCATGAGCGACTCGCCGCCGGCCACATACCGGCCGTCGGACAGCGGATGGAAGGTCACGGTGAAGCCGCCGCGACCATCCTCGGCGCATGTCCAGCGCTCGCGCGCGATCTCTTGATCGTTGAGCACACCGGGCTGCGGGGTCCGGTTGTAGACCCGCATGTTCGCGCAGGACAGGACGAAGCCGATCCCGCCCTCGTCCGTGATGGAAAGCGGAGCGTAGATGTCGGAGCTCGCGGTTTCGACGAAGATCGACCAGCGGACGCCGTTCGGCTCATCGAGGATGCCGGTCTTCCCGTCCGCCTGCTCCGCGCCCCCGGCTCCCTCGGCGAGGTACTCGCCCCTGAGGGTCCCGCTGCCCCTGCATCCGGTGAAGGACAAGTCGTAATTCCCGCCCGAAGGGCTCACGACAGCGCGATCCCACTTCACCGAGAAGTAGGCGCTGCCTGAAATGTGCCCGTGATTCGCCGCGTAATCCGACAGCTTGAAAGTCGCGGTCTTCCCGGCCCACGTGCCCGTCGCGACGAGCTCCCCCCGGTCGTTCTTGAGATCGATCGGAGTGGACAGGGCCGAGACGAGTTCGTCGGGGAGCCTCACCGTGAAGGAATCGCCGGGACTCGCATTGGGATCGACCTGCCACTGGAAGCCCACCGTGGCGAGGCCGTCAGCACCGGACCGGAACACCCCGCCCGACAGGTCGCCGTCACGGAAGGAGAACCCCGAAGTCTGCGCGACGCAGGTCGACGCCGCCAGCGCGCGATCGACGGAGAGGAACGGAAAAGCGATGAGGGTCAGGGCGAACGCCGTGGCGAGCGCGCAAGCGGCGGTCACGAACCGCCGTGTGCAGTGGAGCATGGTGTTCCAATCGGAAGACGGAAAAAGTACTCCACCATTCTTCGAGGCCCTTCCCCCCGAAGTCGCATTCAGCGGCGATCATGAAAGCGCCACGGCGCAAAAGCGACACCCGTTTCGTGAGCAGTCTGACAGGCGAAGGACTAAAGGAGTCGCGAGCGTCACGCTCCGGGGGCCTGGGGAGACGGGCTCTGGGGCGAATCGAAAGCGGCGAACCACTGAGAGCGCGCGACCTGAATCCCGAGTTGGAAACGCCCGGACGCGCCGAAGGTGTCGCAGAGCCGCTGGACGCGACGGGCCACCGTCCTGGTCGATACCCCGAGCTGACGGGCCGTCGCCTCATCCGTCAGTCCGGCGGCGAGAAGGGCGAGGAGCTCGACGGCGTCCCCGGTCGGTTCTTCGGGCACGGGGGTCGACCCCGCGATCGGGACCGGAATCGCCTGATCCCAGGAGCGCTCGAACAGTCTCAGCGACAGCGCGATCATCGCCGGATCCCGCATCACGCACATCCTCATCCGATGATCGGGGTCCTCGATCATGACGAGGACGAGCTCCTCGTCGCTGATGATCATCCGGAAGGGCAGATGCGAGGTCACGCGGGCGTGTTCCCCCATCGCCATCGATTCGCGCATGACGGTGAGCAGTTGAGGGTGGCGCAGGACCGTCGGATCGTAAACGACGTTGTAGACGACGCCCCGCGACAGGGACTCCGACTGGCCGACCGCCTGAACATGGGTCTCCGGGTCATGAAGGTGGGGGCTGCGCTCGAATGCCCGGACCTGCGTGCGCGCCTGGGAGATGGCCTCGGAGTAGAGGTTCCGCATCGCCTCGATATCGGTCGTCACCTCGACGAAGGCGACCGATACCTCTTTCTGCGACATCAGGGCGCGGGCCGATTCCTCGGTGTTCCTCGCGGCCTTGGCGAGCATCCGCGAATGGTCGAGGAGGACGCGTCCGAGCGATGCTGCGACATCCGGGCTGAGCGCTCCCGAAGAAGGGTTCATGGATTCCATCATGAGCGGCATGGTAGCCGCAGACACATCCTATTTGTGCGATTCGTCACTTCGGGTAGGGTTCGGCGGGGGCGCCCTCAGCGCGATCGCGGAGAGTGCGGGGCGTCGAGCCACTGGGAACGCGCCGCCTGCAGGCCCAGTTGGAAGCGTCCTGTCGCGCCGAAGGTCTCGCACAGCCGCTGGATCCTGCGGGCAACCGTTCGCGTCGAGACCCCGAGCTGACGGGCGACGGCCTCATCGGTCAACCCCGCGGCCAGGAGGGTGAGCAGCTCGGTCGTCTCCTGCGTCGGTTCATCGGCGATCGGGGACGAACCGGTGTTCGGCATGGGGATCGACTGCTCCCACACGTGGTCGAAGAGCTGCGTCGAGATGTCGACGAGGGCGGGATCGCGCATGATGCTCATCTGCAGACCGCGCTCCTCGTTCTGCGTCATGATGAGGGCGACCCGATCATCGCTGATGAGCATCCGGAAGGGCAGGCGCGTCGTCACGCGAGCCTCCTCGCCCAGGGCGATCGCCCCGCGGAGCGCGTACAGGAGGGTCTCGTTCTTCAAGACCGAGGGGTCGTAGATCACGGTGTGCGATACGCCCAATGACAGGGAAGCGGGCTGTTCGGCGGCGATCTCCTTCGTCTGGGACAGGTGCGGGCTGCGCTCGAAGACCCGGATCCGCCGTCGTGCCGCGACGACGGCGGCGGAGTGCACGGCGCGCATCTCGGCCGGGTCGCGGGTGACGTCGATGTGCGTGCGGCTGCTCTCCCGCAGGGCCGCGAGCCGCTCGGCCTCTTCGGCCGCTGCGGCCATCCTCGCCACCGCTTCCGATTGCTCGTGCAGGAGTCTGCTCAAGGAGCGCAGTGCCTCCGGGGCGGGTGCTTCCTCAGGGCTGCTCGTCGCGTGTACCGTCATGGAGCGAATGCTAGGTGCCCGGCGCGTTCCAGCGCTCGGATTTCGGGGAAAGTACGGCGGAATTCGGGGAAACCCCTGAGAACAGTGAGTCGCAGGCCACCTCGATGGATGACGCTGAACCCCTCCCCGTGGACTACAGTGGTGCGCGATGCGGATCCGGCCTTGCGTCTGAGGGCGCCGGGGTATCACCGGGGAGTCTCCGGAAGAACGGGCGCTTCGATGCGGCGCGCCTCAGTAGAACCGGACGGGTGGGCCCGACACAGCCTTCAAGGAAGCGGCCCCGCCCTCGAGAATCGGGGGAGGGGCAAGCGGGGTGGTACCGCGGGTCCCGGCGTCGCCGGTCCTCGTCCCTGTGAGACGGAACGAACGAGGACACGATGACGAAGCACGGTTCCTATCCGCGCCACCGCGACACCGAGGTGGAGGCGAGCCCGTCCTTCCCGCAGTTGGAGGGCGAGACCCTGGCCTTCTGGGCCGCCAATAAGACCTTCCAGAAGTCCATCGACATCCGGCCCGCCGGCGAATCCGGCGAGAACGAGTTCGTCTTCTACGACGGCCCGCCCTTCGCGAACGGCCTTCCGCACTACGGCCACCTCCTCACCGGCTACGTCAAGGACGTCGTCGGCCGCTACCAGACGATGCTCGGCCGCCGCGTCGAACGCCGCTTCGGCTGGGACACCCACGGCCTGCCCGCCGAGCTCGAAGCCCAGCGCATCCTCGGCATCGACGACGTCACCGAGATCACCCGCGAGGGCGGCATCGGCATCGGGGCCTTCAACGACGCCTGCCGCACCTCCGTCCTGCGCTACACGAAGGAGTGGGAGGACTACGTCACCCGCCAGGCGCGCTGGGTCGACTTCTCCAAGGACTACAAGACCCTCGACCCGGACTACATGGAATCCGTGATCTGGGCCTTCAAGACCCTCTACGACAAGGGGCTCGCCTACGAGGGCTACCGCGTCCTGCCCTACTGCTGGCACGACCGCACGCCCTTGAGCAACCACGAGCTCAAGATGGACGACGACGTCTACCAGGACCGTCAGGACAACACGGTGACCGTCGGCATGCGCCTCGAAGAGCCCCTCCTGCCCGGTGCCGCCAAGCCCGAACTCGTCCTCATCTGGACGACGACGCCCTGGACCCTCCCCTCGAACCTCGCGGTCGCCGCGGGCCCGAAGATCGACTACGTCGTGGTCCGCGTCGCCTCCGACCTCGCTTCGCCGCTCGCGGGCGAGACCGTGGTCCTGGGCAAGGAGCGCCTCGCCGCCTACGCGAAGGAACTCGGCGAGGAGCCCGAAATCCTCGCGACCCTCACGGGCTCCGATCTGGTGGGACGGCGCTACCACCCGATCTTCGACTACTACGACGACGCCGAGCACCGCGGCGAGGGCGCGGCACCGGGCCCGAAGGGCTGGACGATCATCTCCGGCGACTACGTCACCACCGAGGACGGCACCGGTCTGGTCCACATCGCCCCCGCCTTCGGCGAGGACGACATGTTCGTCTGCATGGAGGCCGGGATCAAGCCCGTCCTGCCCGTCGACGAGGGCGCGCTCTTCACCTCCGAGGTGTCCGACTACGAGGGCCTCCAGGTCTTCGACGCGAACAAGCCGATCATCGCCGACCTGCGCGACGGGACCGGTTCGATGGCCCGCCGCGATCCGGCGATCCGCGCCGTCCTCGTCCAGCAGAAGTCCTACGTGCACTCCTACCCGCACTGCTGGCGCTGCCGCAAACCCCTCATCTACAAAGCCGTCTCCTCGTGGTTCGTCAAGGTCACCGCGATCCGCGACCGCATGGTCGAGCTCAACCAGCAGATCACCTGGACGCCCGAGCACACGAAGGACGGCATCTTCGGGAACTGGCTGGCGGGCGCCCGCGACTGGTCGATCTCGCGCAACCGCTTCTGGGGCGCGCCGATCCCCGTGTGGCGCTCGGACGACCCGAACTACCCGCGCGAGGACGTCTACGGCTCCTACGCCGAGCTCGAACGCGACTTCGGCGTGAAGGTCGACAACCTCCACCGGCCATACATCGACGAGCTCGTCCGCCCGAACCCCGACGACCCGACCGGGAAGTCGATGATGCGCCGGATCCCCGACGTCCTCGACTGCTGGTTCGAGTCGGGCTCCATGCCCTACGCGCAGGTCCACTACCCCTTCGAGAACCGCGACTGGTTCGAGTCGCACTACCCGGGCGACTTCATCGTCGAGTACATCGGTCAGACGCGCGGCTGGTTCTACACCCTCCACGTCCTGGCGACCGCCCTCTTCGATCGGCCGGCCTTCACCTCGGTGATCTCCCACGGCATCGTCCTGGGCGACGACGGCCGGAAGATGAGCAAGTCCTTGCGCAACTACCCGGACGTCAACGAGGTCTTCGACGAGTACGGCTCGGACGCGATGCGCTGGTTCCTCATGAGCTCGCCCGTCGTGCGCGGCGGCAACCTCATGGTCACCGAGACGGGGATCCGTGACACGGTCCGCCAGGTGCTCCTGCCGATCTGGAACGCCTACTACTTCTTCGCGCTCTACGCGGGCGCGGCGAACAAGGGCGAGGGCCTGGAGGCGGAGCTGCTCGACCTCGCCGACCCCTCTGTCGTCGATGCGCTGGGGAAGATGGACCGTTACCTCCTCGCGCACACGAAGTCCCTGGCCGACGAGGTGCGCGCCGCCCTCGACGCCTACGACATCGGCAGGGCCTGCGAGCTCATCCGCGACTACATCGACATCCTGACGAACTGGTACGTGCGCACCCAGCGCCAGCGCTTCTGGGATGAGGACCGGACGGCCTTCGACACGCTCTACACGGCGCTCGTGCGCTTCATGGAGCTGTCGGCGCCGCTGCTCCCGCTGCTGTCGGAGGAGGTCTGGAAGGGCCTGACGGGCGGCGAGTCCGTCCATCTCGTCGACTTCCCGTCCCTGCCGGACGCGGTCGCCGACGATGCGCTGGTCGCCGCGATGGACGAGGTCCGCGAGGTCGTGTCGACCGCGCACTCGCTGCGCAAGGTGAATCAGCTGCGCGTGCGCCAGCCCCTCGCCCAGATGACGGTCGTTTCCGAGCAGGCCGGGGCGCTCGCGCCCTTCGCCGATCTCATCGCCTCCGAGGTCAATGTGAAGTCGGTCGACTTCCTCGCGCCCGCCGAGTCGGGGCTCAAGGTGTCGACCGAGCTCGGCCTCAATCCGCGCGCCTTCGGCCCGCAGATCCGCAAGCTCACTTCGCAGCTCTTCAAGGCGCAGAAGGCGGGGGAGTGGAGCGTGTCCGAGGACGGGACCTGCGTTTTCGCGAGCGTGATGGTCGAGGGCGCGCCCGTCGTCCTCACGCCCGAGCAGTACACGGTGACGACGACGGTCGAGGCCGCAGAGGGTCAGGTCGCCGAGGTCCTCGCTTCCGGGACCGTCGTCGTGCTCGACACGGAGCTCACCCCCGAGCTCGAGGCCGAGGGTTACGCCCGCGACGTCGTCCGTGCGGTCCAGGACGAGCGCAAGAATGCGGGCCTGCACGTCGCCGACCGGATCATGCTCACCCTGGGCGTGCCCGCCGAGCACGTCGGCGCCGTTGAGGCGCACCGTGAGATGATCGCGCACGAGACGCTGGCCCTCGAGCTCGGGATCGGCGAGGCCGAGGCGCTCTCGGTGTCCGTGGCGAAGATGTGAGGCGTCGCGCCCCGTCCTCGTCGCCACGGGCGCCGAGGACGGGGTCATCACCTTTCTTCATCGAGGTCATCACCTTTCTTCATCGAAAGCATTACCTCTGCGCAGCTGTGAGCATCAGCCTGTTAACGCTGAGGGCCGACGCTGAGGGCCCGCGAGGCGAAGTCGCCCAGTCGAGCACCCCAGAAGTGCCCAAGAAAGCCCTTCATCACCAGCCGATGCCCTCTTGGGCACCTTTGGGGGATCGCGGGGGAGAGAAGAGCATCTCGGCATACGGCTGAGCTAACCGATATGGGGATCAGACCGTTTCGAGGAGCCGTCCCTCCGAGTGTCGGGGTGCCACGGTCCCGTGGGGGCGGTGACCCTGACGGGTCCATGATCGTTCTCATCGAGGTGGCCGATGATGCGGCCGTTCATCATCATGATGAGGCGCTTCATCGATCATCTTCCTCGAGGCCGCAGCGTCATGAATCCGCGCCTCGCCTCGTCCCATCGCCTGCGGCATCTCGCGATCCGGATGGGACGGATCGACGAGCAGCAGAGCTTCGAATGGCCGTCTCAATGACTCCGCTGCGGCAAGCGAATGCGGGGAAGTCGAATCGATGAGCTTCTGGTCGGAAACCGGGCCGCGGCGAGAGTGCGCGCCATCGCGTCGAGAGGCTCGAGGGGCGCCTCATTCGTGGTGAAAAGAGAAGGCGTATCAGCCGTTGGCAGGAAGATGCCAGTGGGCCCTGCTGCTTCGGAATGAGGCGGGAAAACAGACGAATCGCGGAGCTCGCAGGCTCTTTTCATTTATCCGGCAACTGGAGGCGCGCTGACGCTCTTCGATAGCCTTTTTAAACTTTGAAGTCCGCCATCGGGGTGGGCTCCTGGCGGGTCGTGCCCGCCGATTGAGGGAGGAGAATCATGAGAACGCGAGCGATGACCGCTTTCAGCGCGACGATGCTGGGAGGTCTGCTGCTCCTCGCGCCCATCGGCGCGGCCTCAGCCGAAGGGGGCTGGTGAGGGGAACCCGGACCCGTCGATCGAACAGCCCGCGCCCTCACCGCTCTCCCTGACCCTCGCCGATGCCGACGGGGCGGATCCGTCGACCGTCCTCAAGATCAAGGTCGGGGAGACCCGCAGGATCGTCCTCACTCTGCGCAATGACGGGACCTCCGATCTGAAGGAGCTCAATGTGACGGATGTCAATGTGAGCCCCGCCCTCAAGCTCGTTGAGAAGACCTGCCGTCCGCACGAGGAGATCCTCAGCCCGACCTCGAAGTTCGTCCTCGGCGTCGACCAGTCGGTCACCTGCTCCTTCACGGTGGAGGGAGTCTCCAAGGGAGAAGGACTTCTGAGGATGACGGCCTTCGGGATCGGTGATGCCGGAGGCACGGGCGATCATGTCGGCCTCTTGATGGATGTCGTCGAGGACGCCCCGGTCCCGCCCGTCGTCCCGGATAAGCCGGTCGACCCGGTGAACCCGGACAAGCCCGTGGAGCCGGAGAACCCCGCGCAGCCGGAGAAGCCGGTGAACCCGGGCAAGCCCGCCGACTCGGACAAGCCGGCGGACAAGCCCTCCGGACCGCAGGCCCCCGCCTCCACCACGACCCCCGCCTCGTCGACGACGGCCCCCGCCGCCTCGAAGCGTTCCGAGGCGAAGCTCGCCAACACGGGCGCGGCCCTCATCGGCGTGCTCCCCCTCGCCGCCGCACTGGGAGTCGGAGGCGTGATGCTGGGACGCCGCAAGCGGTCATGATGACCGGACTTCACGTCGCAGAGACAATCTGAAACGCGGGGTGCGAGAGACGAAAGCCTCTCGCACCCCGCGTCCTGTCACCCCTCGCAGCACTGCGAACCCCTTCGGGCGAGCGCGGCTCCCGCCGAGTAGACTCTCCTCCTGGCGTTCTTCAAACCCGCCCGCGCAACGGACCCGCGCGCACATCGATGGAGGTCGCAGTGGCGAACCAGCACCCCGCATTCTTCGGCGACGACGCACCTGAACAGGCGGATGGAGCGGGCGGCATCCCCGCGGACTTGCTCCCGTACCTCGAGGCCGCCGACGAAGCCGACGAGCTCGCCCTCACCGATGTGACGGGCGCCGACGAGGCGGCCGCGGCCGAGGCCGAACGGACCCGGGCGCTGCGCGCCCTCGTCGAAGCCTCCATGCTCGCCGGTCCCGATCCCTCGATCCTCGCCGAAATTGAGGACGAAGAGGCGGTCGACGGGGAGTTCGCCGAGGACGCCGCCGCCGAACGAACCGAGCGTGAAGAACGTGAAGCGCACGCAGCGGCCCTCGACGAAGCGGCGCACTCGGTCACCCTCAACGCCCGGGTCGACGAGATCTACCGGACGATCCTCGCCCGCGCGCCCGAGCATTCGGTGCAGCCCTCCACCGAAAGGGTCGCGGCCGTTCTCGACATCCTCGGCGACCCTCAGAACTCCTACCCGAGCATCCACGTCACCGGAACCAACGGGAAGACCTCCACGGCCCGCATCATCGACGCCCTCCTCACCGCCTTCGGGATGAAGACGGGCCGTTTCACATCACCGCATCTCATCGACGTGCGCGAACGCATCTCGCTCGCCGGCGAGCCGATCACACGCGAGGGCTTCATCGCCGCCTTCGAAGACGTCGCCCCCTACATCGAGATGGTCGACCGGCGCTCCCTCGACGAGGGCGGTCCGCGCCTCTCCTTCTTCGAGTGCTTCACCGTCATGGCCTTCGCCGCATTCGCCGATCACCCCGTCGACGCGGCCGTCGTCGAAGTCGGCATGGGAGGGCTCTGGGACGCGACCAACACCATGGACGCCGGAGTCAGCGTCATCACGCCGATCGACCTGGATCATACGAAGTGGCTCGGATCCAGCATCGGCGAGATCGCGAAGGAGAAGGCGGGCATCATCAAGCCCGGGCAGATCGTCGTCGTCGCCGAGCAGCCCGAAGACGCCCTCGAGATCATCCTCGAGCGCGCACGCGAAGTCGATGCGGTCGTGCGCCTGGAGGGCCGCGACTTCGAGATCCTCGACCGGCACATGGGCGTCGGCGGTCAGATGGTCACCATCCGGACCCCTTCGGCGATCTACGAGGACGTCTTCGTGCCGCTCTTCGGCGAGCACCAGGCGCATAACGCCGCGGCCGCCCTCGTCGCCGTCGAAGCCTTCATGGGCGGAAGGGAGCTCGACGGGCGGATCGTCGAGAACGGAATGCTCTCGGCGACCTCGCCGGGCAGGCTCCAGGTCGTGCGCACCTCGCCGACGATTCTCGTCGACGCCGCCCACAACCCGGCGGGCGCCCGCGCGCTCGCCGAGGCGCTCGAGGACTCATTCCCCTTCCAGCAGGTCGTCGGCGTCTACTCGGCCATGGCGGACAAGGACATCGAATCGGTGCTCGCAGAGATGGAGCCGCACCTCGAATCGATCGTCCTCACCGCGATGGACTCCGAGCGCGGAGCGGACATCCATGCGCTGCGACGCATCGCGGAGGAGGTCTTCGGACCCGAAAGGGTGGATGTGCGCGAAGAACTCGCCGAAGCGGTTGATCGTGCAGCCGAACTCGCCGAAGCGAGCGCGGACACCGCGGATCGTGCCGGAGTCGTCGTCTTCGGATCGGTCGTTCTTGCAGGGGACATGCTCCGCCTCGCGGGAATCCGTCCATGAAACCCGGTCGATTGCCCGTTTTCGGTAGTGGGGGCCGCCGCGAGGTGGCACGATGGGCGCTGAACAGACCGTTCGCCGGATGCAAGGAGGCACCATGAAGAAGCTGGTCAACGACGTTCACGACGTCGTCAAGGAAACCCTCGAAGGCTTCGCCCTCGCCCACGCGGATCTCGTCGAGGTCCACCTCGATCCCGACTACGTCACCCGCGCCACCCCGAAGGCCGACGGGAAGGTCGGGCTCGTCTCCGGCGGAGGCTCCGGCCACGAACCCCTCCATGCGGGCTTCGTCGGCCTCGGCATGCTCGACGCCGCCGTCCCCGGCGCCGTCTTCACCTCGCCGACCCCGGACCCGATCCTGGAAGCGACGAAGGCCGCCGATCACGGCGCGGGCGTCCTCCACATCGTGAAGAACTACACGGGCGACGTCCTCAACTTCGAGACCGCCGCCGAAATGGCCGAGATGGAGGACATCGAGGTCCGTTCCGTCATCGTCAACGACGATGTCGCCGTCGAGGACTCGCTCTACACCGCGGGCCGCCGCGGCGTCGCGGGTACGATCTTCGTCGAGAAACTCGCGGGCGCCGCCGCCGAGCGCGGCGACGACCTCGATGCGGTGACCGCCGTCGCCGAGAAGGTCAACTCCGAGATGCGCTCGATGGGGCTGGCCCTCGGCCCCTGCACCGTCCCCCACGCCGGCACCCCCTCCTTCGAACTCGGCGACGACGAGATCGAACTCGGCATCGGCATCCACGGCGAGCCCGGATACCGGCGCGGCAAGATGGAGCCCGCCGACGCCCTCGTCGCCGAGCTCTACGTCAAGGTCCGCGACGACCTCGGCCTCAAGGCCGGAGACCGCGTCATCACGCTCGTCAACGGCATGGGCGGCACCCCCTCCTCCGAGCTGTACATCTGCCACCGCCGCCTCGCCCAGCTCCTGGAGGCCGACGGCGTGGAGATCGCGCGTACGATGGTCGGAAACTACGTGACGAGCCTCGAGATGCCGGGCGTCTCCCTCACGCTGCTGCGCGTCGACGATGAGCTCCTCGAACTGTTCGATGCGCCGGTCGCAACGCCGGCGTGGAAGTGAGGATGACGAATGGCACTGGACGCCGCTTGGGCGACCCGATGGATGAGGCTCACGCGCGAGGCCGTCGCCGCGAACCGTGAATACCTCATCGACCTCGACCGTCAGATTGGGGACGGCGATCACGGGGAGAACCTCGACCGCGGATTCGCCAAGGTCGTGGAGATGCTCGAGGACGAGCCCGCCGGGAGCGTGCAGGACGTCCTCAAGGTCGTCGCCAAGACCCTGATGTCGACGGTCGGCGGCGCCGCGGGCCCGCTCTACGGGACCGCTTTCCTGCGGGCCGCGAAGGCCGCGTCGGAGGAGTCCCTGAGCGCTCAGGGCGTGGCGGCCGTCGTGGCTGCCGCGCTCGAGGGGATCCAGGCCCGGGGCAAGGCCGACCGCGGTGAGAAGACCATGGTCGATGCGTGGGCCCCGGCGATGGACGCGGCGAAGGCCTCCGCTGAGGCGGGCGGCGAGGCGCTCGACGTCCTCAAGGCCGCGGCCGCGGCGGCGGCCGAGGGTGCGGCGGCGACCGAGGCGCTCAAGGCGACGAAGGGGCGCGCCTCCTACCTGGGGGAGCGCTCCATCGGCCATCTCGATCCGGGCGCGATCTCCTCGTCGATCATCCTCGCCAAGGCCGTCGAAGCGGCCGAGGAGTCCTGATGCCCAGGGTCGCCTTCGTCATCGCCTCGCATTCGGAGCGACTGGCGCAAGGAGTCGTCGAACTCGCGGCTCAGATGGCGCCCGAGGTGCACTTCGGTGCGGCCGGGGGCACGGATGAGGGCGGGATCGGCACCTCCTACGAGAAGATCGAGGCCGCCGTCGAGGCGGCGCTCGAGGCCGTCGGCGCAGATGAGGGCAACGGCGTCGTCATCCTCACCGATCTCGGATCGGCGACGATGACGGTGGAATCCGTGCTCGATTTCGCCGACGATCCAGAGCATCTCGTCTTCGTCGATGCGCCCCTCGTCGAGGGCGCGATCGCCGCCGCTGTGCGCGCCCAGCTGGGCGATCCCCTCGCTCATGTCGTCGCTGCGGCCCGCTCGGCCTTCGCCTCGGCCCCTGAGGAAGCGCCCCTCCCGTCCCCCGGGGCGGCCCCGCTCGCCGAGGGCGGGGGCGAGTGCCTGTCGGCGAAGGCGCTCGTCGCGGACCCCGTGGGCCTGCATGCGCGGCCCGCGGCTCTGCTCGCGCGTCTCGCAGGCGCTTTCGATGCGGAGGTCACGATCAACGACGCCGACGCGGGATCTGTCCTCGAACTCATGGCGCTCGGCGTGAAGCAGGGTGAGACCGTCGAGCTGAAGGCCTGCGGGCCCGATGCCCGTGAGGCGCTCGACGCGCTCGTGGAGGCCATTGAAACCGCGGAATGATCCGCATCTCGGAGGGGCTCGTGACCGAATGGGTCGCGAGCCCCTCCGTCGGGATAGCGCTGAGGACCTTCGTCCCGTAAGATCAGCGCCACTGCACATGCACGCACACGACTGAAAGGCGGGACGATGCCGACCCCCGATCTTCTTGATTCCAACAAGGAGCACACCCTCGTTCTCATCAAACCCGATGGTTTCGCGCGCGGCCTCACCGGCGAGGTCCTGCGGCGCATCGAGGCCAAGGGCTACGTTCTCAAGGGCCTGAAGATCAAGCAGGCCTCCCGTGAACTCCTCGAAGAGCACTACGCGGAGCACAGGGGCCAGCACTTCTTCGAAGGACTCGTCGAATTCATGAGTTCCGGCCCGCTCGTCGCCGTCGTCGTCGAGGGCGACCGCGTCATCGAAGGCATGCGGATCCTCATGGGCACCACGAATCCGACGCTCGCGGCCCCGGGGACGATCCGCGGCGATCTCGGGCGCGACTGGGGGAGGAGCTACGTGGAGAACGTCGTCCACGGCTCGGATTCGCCGACCTCGGCCGAACGCGAGATCGCGCTGTGGTTCCCCGAACTCGTCTTCCACGGCTGAGGAACTCATCGTTGTGAGCGGCGTCCGCCCAAGCGGACGCCGCTTTCCACGTATTCTGGGCCCGTGCACCTGAAAACCCTGACGTTGCGAGGATTCAAGTCCTTCGCGAGCTCGACGACGCTGCGGCTCGAGCCGGGCATCACCTGCGTCGTCGGTCCGAACGGGTCGGGCAAGTCGAATGTGGTCGACGCCCTCGCCTGGGTGATGGGGGAGCAGGGGGCGAAGACGCTTCGCGGCTCCAACATGTCCGATGTCGTCTTCGCGGGAACGAGCGCCAGACCCGCCCTCGGACGCGCGCAGGTCGAACTCACGATCGATAACGCGGATGGCGCCCTGCCGATCGATTACACCGAGGTGACGATCTCCCGCACGCTCTTCCGCGGCGGAGGATCGGAGTACGCGATCAACGGGACGCCCGCGCGTCTTCTCGATATTCAAGAGCTCCTGTCCGATACGGGCATGGGGCGTCAGATGCACGTCATCGTCGGTCAGGGCCGACTCGATTCGATCCTCCAAGCGACTCCGGAGGAGCGCCGCGGCTTCATCGAAGAGGCGGCGGGGGTCCTCAAGCACAGGCGCCGCAAAGAAAGAGCCCTGAAGAAGCTCGCGGACATGGATGCGAATCTCGTGCGCGTCCTCGACCTCACGCAGGAGATCCAACGCCAGCTCGGACCGCTCGCCCGCCAGGCCCGCACCGCCCGGAAGGCCTCCCTCATCCAGGCCCGCGTGCGCGACGCCAAGGCGCGCCTGCTGGCCGATGACCTCGTGGACGCGCGCGAACGCCTCGCGGTGTTCGCCCAGTCGGGCGCGAAGGAGGACGAGCGCCGACAGGCCCTGGAAACCCGGATCGAGGAGCTGATCCGCAGGATCGGCGAACTCGAGGAGGAGGAGAGGACGCTGGGGCCGGCCCTGGATGAGGCGAACCGGAGGTGGCGGGAGATCACCGCCCTGGCGGAGCGCCTGCGCGGAACCGAAAGGACCGCGGGCGAACGCGTGCGCAATCTCAGCCGCCCGACTCCCGAACCGATGGGCGAGGACCCCGCCGCCCTCGAGGAACGGGCCGAGGCCGCGGGCCTCGAGGACGGGCGCCTTCTCGACGAGGTCGAAGAGGCGAAGACCGCGCTCGCCGCGCTCATCCGCGCGAAGGACGAGGCCGAGGAGGCCGATCGGCGCGCGACGGCCGAGCTCGCGCAGGCGAACCGCGTGATCGCCGACCGGCGCGAACGGATCGCGCGGCTCACCGGCGATCTAGCGAGCGCGACGACGCGCCTCGAAGCCGCCCAAGCGGAGGCGGAAAGAGCCGAGAAGGGAGCGGCCGACGCCCGGAAACGGGCAGAGGCCGCCGAAGCGGAGCTCGCCGGGATGCCCGAGGCCCCCGAAGGAGAGGGGACGGGGGAAGCGGGGCAATCGCATCGTCTCGCCGTCGAGGCCCGCGATGCCGCCCGCGCCGCAGTCGATGAACTGCTCGCCGCCGAGCGGGAGGCGCGAGCGGATCGGGCGCATTGGGAGGCCCGCCGTGACGCGCTCGCGCAGGCGACGCTCCAGGACGACGACACCTCGCGTCTGCTGGGGCGCGAAGGTGTCGCGGGGCCGGTCCCCGATTTCCTCACGGTCGAGAAGGGGGCGGAGAACGCGATCGCCGCGCTGCTCGCCCCCTTCGCCGACGCAGTGCTCGTCGACGGCCTCGAGGCGGCGCTCGCTCACGCGCGGGCCGGGGAGGAAGCCGCATCGGGGCAGCTGCGGATGCTCATCTCGAAGCCGGGCGAACTCTCGACGGGCTCGCCTGCGCCCGAGGGGGCGCGCTGGGCTTGCGAGCTCGTGACGGTCGAACCGACGATGGCCGGCACCCTCGCCCCCTTGCTCGAGGGGGCCGTGGTCGTTCCCGATCTGCTCACCGCCGAACGCGTGATCGGCGAAGACGGCGTGAAAGCGGCAGTGACGCGGGGCGGGGCGCTCATCCGCCGCGAGTCCCTCATCGGATCGGGCGCGGCGACCGACTCCCTGCTGGCGCTCAAGGCGCAGATGGATGAGGCCGCCGCCCATGCCGAAACGGCCCACGAGGTTCTCGCCGCGATCGACGGGCGCTTGAAGGAGGCGAATCTCGCCCTCGATGCAGCGGTGAAGAGGGCGAACGAGGCATTGAGGGCGCTTCGCGAGGAGGACGCCGCCCAGGCGAGGGCGGCTCAGGAGCGGGCGCGCGCGCATTCGGCCGCTCAAGCGGCCGCGTCGGAGGCGGCTCGTGCTCGGGCGACCGCGGAGAAGGCGCGCGACCACATCGAGTGGGCGAGGGAACGCGTCGTGGAGGCGCGCCTCCGGCTCGAATCGCTCGAGGCGGAGGCCCCGAATGAGGACCTCGATGCGGCGAAGGCCGCGGCCGAGCAGGCGGCTGCGGCAGCGAGGAGCGCCCGGGAAGCTGAAACCGCCGCTCGCCTCAACCTCAGGGCCTTGGAGGAGCGTTCACGTCAGGCGCAGTCCCGAGCCCGGAGCCTTCGGGCTCAAGCGGCGAAGGAGCGCGAGGAGCGGCGTCGCTTCTCAGAGGCGGAGGCGTCGCGCGTGCGGGCCCTCGGTGTCGCTCGGCAGATCGAGAACGGCGCCAGGCTCGGCGTGGAGGCGGCCGCCCGGGCATTGGAGGAGGCGGAGCGGGAGCGGAGCCGCGCCGAGGAGCGCAGGCGCCTCACCGCCGAGCGCACGGGCCTCGAACGCTCCCGCCTCGAAGAAGCCCGCTCCGCCCTCGCCGATGCGAATGGACGCGCCCAGCGCGACGGGATCGCGAGGGCCCAGGTGGAGTTGCGCGTCGAGGAGTTCGAAAGGCGCGCCTTCGAGGAGCTCTCCCTCGAGGCGGAGGACCTCATCGCCGAGTTCGGCCCGCACACGCTCGTCCCGAAGTTCCCGGACGACCCGGATCTCGACGTCGAGGCCGAAGCCGCGCCCTATGTGCGCTCCGAGCAGGCGGCGGCTCTGGACAAGGCGTCGAAGGAGCTCGCGCGCCTGGGCCGCGTCAACCCCCTGGCGCTGGAGGAGCATGATGCACTGGCGAAGCGCCACGAGTTCCTCGTGTCCCAGGTGAAGGACCTGCGGCACTCCAAGGCGGATCTGCTCACGATCATCGACGACGTCGATCGCCTGGTCGAGGAGGCCTTCACCTCCGCCTTCATCGACACGCGCGAGCAGTTCGCGCACACCTTCGACGTGCTCTTCCCGGGCGGGACGGGCGACTTGATCCTCACGGATCCGGATTCGCCCCTGGACACCGGGATCGAGATCGAGGCGCGTCCCGCGGGCAAGAAGGTCAAGCGCATGTCGCTCCTGTCGGGCGGTGAGCGCTCGCTGGCGGCGATCGCCTTCCTCGTGGCGATCTTCAAGGCGCGCCCTTCGCCCTTCTACGTCATGGACGAGGTCGAGGCCGCCCTGGACGACGTCAACCTGTCGCGCCTCCTCACGATCTTCAAGGAGCTCCGTGAGGAGTCGCAGCTCATCATCGTCACGCATCAGAAGCGGACCATGGAGATCGCCGACGCCCTCTACGGCGTGACGATGCGCGACGGCGTGACCGGGGTGGTGTCTCAGCGTCTGGATCGCTGAGGGGCGTCCCGGCAGGCCCCGCGCGGCGATGAGGGGACTCCGGAGCCCTCGCGTCGCCTTCCCCGCCCCGAAGCGTCCGAGAACGCCTGAAGCCCCGGGAGCGGGGCTCCCGGGGCAG
>NZ_JBNOYB010000073.1:0-20987 GCF_050312375.1 Schaalia sp. | reverse complement strand
ATACTCGCCTGGACTCCGACGAGTCCAGGCGCCCCTTTGCCCAAGAAGGTGAAGGGCTTCAGTCGCCTTCCGAACGCAGGTGACGCTTGCGCAGATAGCTCGAAAGCGAGATCTCGGCGATGGAATCCACCAGCAGGAAGGCGCCGAGAACACCGCCCGCCTTCACCCACCCGGAGCGCGGGGAATCCGCTCTCACCGCGAGGGTGAGCAGGGCCGTCCCCGCCACAGCCTCAACGGAGGCGAGGGTGCGCACCAGCCACGGCTTCTCGACCGCGACCGACTGGTAGGTGCTCCACAGCGGCTGGGCAGGAGAATCCGGCTCCGAGAGCATGATGTCGACGCTGCGCCCGATCGCATTCGAAATGCCCTTCGCCAGGTGCAGCTTCGCGCCCTCGACATCCCCCGCGCCGATCCTGCCCAGAAGGAAGTCGACGGTCCGAGAGGGGAGCCCGAGCGCAGCCACGACCGCCGCAGCCGCCTCTTCACCCGACAACTCCGCAGAAGCGACAAGAGCCTCGGCGTCCGCGCCGGGGACGCCGGCCGCGATCGCCTCGAGCTCCGGACGATCGCCCACGAGATCGAGGATCTCCCCCGGGAGCTCATCGACGCTCTCGTGTGCCCCCGGGACGACGAGGGCGTCCATCCCCCAGTTGTGCGTCACGACGTGCTCGAGATGGTCGTCGGTGACGAGGAAGGCTTGAAGATCCCCGTCCGACCACGTGAGGGTGACGAGCGGGAGCTCACCGAAATTCCACCCGGCCTTATCCGCCTCCAGCTCCGCGAGCAGGGCGCGATGCCCGTCACCGAGTTCGATGTCCGCAAGATCGATGCCCTCCAAGGCGGCGAGGAGCGGCACCGAGGAGGCCGGGGTCCGTCCGATTTCGACGACCCGGCTCGCCCCTTCGACGAAGTCCAGGTCCTCCTCGTCGAAGGAATCGCCCAAGGGCGACTCCCCCTCGGGGAGACGATCGACGCTGGAGGAGCCGATGCGCACCTCCGCCTCGAAGAGTTCGGCGAGTTCTGCGGCGAGCTCGCCGGTCGTCGGCCCCTCGGCCACCTCGCCGTCCATGACGAGCACGACCCGATCCTCGGATACGGCGACATTGACTCCGAGAAGCTGGGGCGAGGACGGGAACCACTCGAGCTGCGCGAGCACCGCCCGTTCCCGAAGCTGCGCGGCGACGTCGGCGGGATCGAGGTCGCGCCCGATGATCATCCCCTCGACCCGAATCCACTCCTGATCCATGGCGATCCACCCTTCCACATTGAGGTGCTCTTATCTCATCACGTTTCGGTGCCCGAGTCACGGGATGGACCCTTCGAACCCTGCCCGTCTCCCTCGATCTGAAGCGGCGCGGGGATTCAGAGGCGCTTCCGAAGAGGAACTCCACCCCTCACCGAAGGACCTCGCCCACCCGGACGGCCGACGCGCCGCGGCGGATGGGGATCTCAGCGTGAGAAAGGACGCCTGAGCGCAAGCACCCGCGATTCCCAGGGGACCAGACGATCCTCGGTGCGAGGCGGCACCAAGCGGCTAGTGTGTGCTCATGGATGAGCCCCGCGCCTCCCGCTGAATGCGCACGACCGGCTCGCACCCGCCCCATTCCGCCATCCCAGCGCCCCACATCGATTCTCGGAGAGCACCTGTGAAACAGTACGAATTCACGGCGGTGACGGCGAGAAACGACGCCATCATGGGCTTGAGCTATCCCGCAGTATTCGGATCCCTCGTGCTGGCCGCACACACGGGAGCGTTCTACTCACGCCCCGCCCTCGCTTCACGCACCCACGCCCTCGTCTCACTCGCACTGATCTTCTCGGCGGTCGCCATCAGCTGGCTCATCGTCAAGCGGATCCGGAAGAAACTGACGAAGAACTACATCGTCCGGATCGATGGGACGCGCATCGAAATCCGAGAAGACGGCAACGCCCTCATGAACGGCGAAGTCTTCCACTGCAGGCTGAGGGACGGAACCGACAGAGCAGCAGGAAGCGTGCGCCTCGACCTTCGGACCTCCGACGGGCGGATCTCCTTCATCGCCAGGCCGAGAGAATACCGCAGCGCGATCAGCCCCTCCTCCCCCAACCCCTTCGGAACAAGCACCCCCTTCGAAATCAAGAACCTGCTTTCCCTAGGACGAGAAATGGAGAAGACCCTGTCGAAGAAGGAATAGGAGCTCCGACAGGCCATCAAAATGATCCCCACAGCGGTTCACGGCGACCCGCGCCTCACCGCACCCACGGCACCGGCTTTCAGGAATTCCGCACCAGACACCGCACAGTCCCGCTTAACAGCACAGCGACAATGCAATGGCCCCGCCGCGAGGAATCGCGGCGGGGCCATCGAGTTCGATTCAGTGAATCAGCTCAGCCACAGGCGAGAGCTCACTTCATCTTCGTGCCGACCGAGCCGAGGCGCTGGCAGGCCTCGACGACGCGCGCGGCCATGCCCGCCTCAGCGGACTTGCCCCACGAACGCGGGTCGTACATCTTCTTGTTGCCGACCTCGCCGTCGATCTTGAGCACGCCGTCGTAGTTGCGGAACATGTGCTCGACGACCGGGCGGGTGAAGGCGTACTGGGTGTCGGTGTCGACGTTCATCTTGATGACGCCGTTGGCGACCGCGAGCGCGATCTCCTCAGCCGAGGAGCCGGAGCCGCCGTGCATGACGAGATCGAAGGGGCGGTTGTTCTTCCAACCGACCTTCGCGGCGACCTCTTCCTGGATGGTGCCGAGGATCTCCGGGCGGAGCTTGACGTGACCGGGCTTGTAAACGCCGTGCACGTTGCCGAAGGTCAGAGCGGTGAGGTAACGGCCGTTCTCGCCCAGGCCGAGAGCCTCGACGGTCTTGAGGGCGTCCTCGGTGGTGGTGTAGAGCTTCTCGTTGATCTCGCCGACCACGCCGTCCTCTTCGCCACCGACCACGCCGATCTCGATCTCGAGGATGGTCTTGGCCTTGACGGAGAGCTCGAGGAGCTCCTTGGCGATCTCGAGGTTCTCCTCGAGCGGCACGGCCGAGCCGTCCCACATGTGCGACTGGAAGGTCGGGAGGTCCTGGGTGGCCTCGATCTCCATGAGCGGGCGGATCCAGGAGTCGATGTTCTGCTTCGCGCAGTGATCGGTGTGCAGGGCGATCGTCACACCGTAGTTCTTCGCAACCTCAGTCGCGTAAGCGGCGAGGGCGAGCGAACCGGTCACGCGGTTCTTGATGGTCGAACCCGAGGCGTACTCGGCGCCGCCGACGGACACCTGGATGATGCCGTCGGACTCAGCCTCGGCGAAGCCCTGGATTGCGGCGGTGACGGTCTGGGAAGAGGTGATGTTGATCGCGGGGTAGGCGAACTTGCCTTCCTTCGCGCGATTCAGCATCTCGGCGTAGACCTCAGGGGTTGCGATAGGCACAGGAGCCTCCTAATCGAGCGACACAATTGTCACCGACGATTCTCCCACACCGGAGGAACCTCAATGAGGATGGAGGTCCCGAATCGCTGCACATTCGTCGATCACGAATGGCAGGATTCCCGCCCTCGTTACCTAGACCACACCGTGAATCCCCGGAGCCCCGCCCTCACCCGGAAACGGCCGAGCAGCCGCCAGAGCCGCCGAATGCGCCCACATGACGATCGCCGCCGCATGCCCGACATTCATCGAACGCGTCGAACCGCGCTGCGTGATCGCGACGACGAGCTCGCACTGCGCGATCATCTCCTCGCTCAAACCCCCCGACTCCTCACCGAAGACCAGACAAGCGCGCTCGGGCAGCCTCACCGACTCGAGAGCCGCAGCGCCCTCGACGTTATCCACGCCCACGAGGACCAGCCCCCGCTCACGGCACGAATCCGCGAGCTCCGACGCCGTCCCCACATGATCGACCGGCAGATAACGATCCGTCACCATCGCCCCACGCCGATTCCAGCGCCTGCGCCCGACGATGTGCACGCGGCGCGCACCCAGGGCGTTCGCCGTCCTCACGATCGACCCGATGTTGAAATCGTGCCCGAGATTCTCCACCGCGACCTCGAAGGGCAAGCTCCTGCCCGCCAGATCCTCCCGAATCGCCTCCATCGTCCAATACCGGTACCGGTCCTCGACGTTCCGATGATCGCCGAGGGCGAGAAGCTCCGGATCGAGACGAGGGTCATCGGGAAACGGGCCCCGCCACGGGCCGACGCCCCGCACCCGGGCCCCGGGCTCACCGAGAGTCCCTCCCTCCGCCGCGCTCAATCTCTCCACACCGCCCTCGTCCATCACCGCATCCACGCCCCTGACGATAGCCGCACGGGCGATCGCCTGGCACGATAGAGGCATGTCCACACGCAACCTGCGGCTCGCCGCCGATGAAGTCATCGTCCGGAAGATGCGCTCGCACATCAAAGCGATCCTCCCCCGCATCCTCGCAGAGATCCTCCTCATCGCCCTCGGCGCCCTGGCTTCGTACTTCCTCCCCGCCGAATGGGCGCCCTTCTCGCACGCCTTCGTCTGGGCCGTCGTCCTGGTCGCAAGCATCCCGCTGCTGCTCATCCCCTTCATGCGCTGGTCGACCACGACCTACACGCTCACCTCCAAACGCATGATCACCCGCCACGGGATCCTCAACCGTAAGGGGCACGACCTGCCGCTCAGCCGCATCTCCGACATCGCCTCGGACCGCGACTTCGTGGACCGCCTCTTCGGCGCGGGCACGCTCACCCTGCAGACCAGCGCGGACGACCCCCTCGTCCTCATCGACGTCCCGCGCGTCGACATGGTCCAGCTCGAGCTCACCAACCTCCTCTTCCACGACGTCCAGGGCGCCGTGGACGCCGACCCGGAATGACGCCGCCCATCGGCCCGTTCTCAGGGCCGCGCGGCGCGAGGGGCGAAGGCGAAGCGATCACGACGACCCCATGACCGCGACGCCTCCGCGCGCCTACGATGGGGGCATGACGACAATGAACAACGCGCCGAAGCCCCTCACCGAGATGCCGCCGGTCTCCGCGTGGCTCTCCGACATGGACGGCGTCCTCGTCAAGGAGAACCGCGCCCTGCCCGGCGCTGAACAATTCCTCGACGCGCTGCGCCGCAAGGGCTACCCCTTCCTCGTCCTGACGAACAACTCGATCTTCACCAACCGCGACCTGGCAGCACGGCTCGCCCGTTCGGGGCTCGACGTCCCCGAGGACAACATCTGGACCTCCGCGAACGCGACCGCCGCATTCCTCTCGCAGCAGTCCCCGGACTCCACGGCCTTCGTCATCGGCGAAGCCGGGCTCACGACCGCTCTGCACGGGGCCGGCTACATCATGACCGACCAGGACCCCGAGTACGTCGTCCTCGGCGAAACCCGCAACTACGACTTCAACGCGATCACGAACGCGATCCGGCTCATCGAATCCGGCGCCAAGTTCATCGCGACGAACCCCGACGTGACCGGCCCTTCCGATGACGGGACCCTGCCCGCCACCGGCTCGATCGCCGCGATGATCACCGCCGCCACCGGCAAACGCCCCTACTTCGTCGGCAAACCGAACCCCGTCATGATCCGCGCGGGCCTCAACAAGATCGGCGCGCACTCCGAGCGCGCGGCCATGGTCGGCGACCGCATGGACACCGACATCCAGGCGGGCGTCGAAGCGGGGCTTCGCACGCACCTCGTCCTCTCGGGCTCGACCTCGCTCGAGCAAGTCGAGCAGTACCCGTACCGCCCCTTCGGAATCCACGAGGGGATCGGAGAGCTCATCGAACTCGTCGAGGCCGTGAGCGAGTGAGGGTTTCGACCAGCAGGGGGCGCGCGCCTGTCGGTGTGCGCCCCGTGTCTCCTCGGACCTTCGCCCTTGTGCGCTCTTGTACGCTGGAGCCATGACGAACGACTCGCACAAGGCACGCCTCTCCGAACTGGTCAAGGAGCTGGCGGTCATCCACGAGAAGGTCACGCTCGCTTCGGGCCGCGAATCCGATTTCTACGTCGATATGCGCCGCGCGACGCTCCACCATGAGGCCGCCCCCCTCATCGGCCACGTCATGCTCGACCTCCTCGAAGAAGCCGGGTTCACCCCCGGGGAGGAGTACGTGGCCGTCGGGGGCCTCACCATGGGCGCCGATCCTGTTGCGGCCGCGATGCTTCACGCCGCCGCTTCGCGCGGGCTCGACCTCGATGCGTTCGTCGTCCGCAAGGCGGCGAAGGACCACGGCATGAAGCGCCGCATCGAAGGACCTGATGTGACGGGCAAGCGCGTCGTCGTCCTCGAAGACACTTCGACCACGGGCGGGTCTCCGCTTGAAGCCGCCGCCGCCCTCAAGGAAGCCGGTGCCGAGGTCGTCGCCGTCGCGGTGATCGTGGATCGTGCGACCGGCGCGAAGGAGCGCATCGAGGCTGAGGGCTTCCCGTACTTCTACGCCCTCGGTCTTGAGGACCTCGGCCTCGTCTGAATCGCCTTCGGCTCCCGCTGCGCTCCTCACGGCCGGCGCCGTCGGTCTGACGTCGACAACACCGCCCAAGGCGCGCAGGGGCGCCGATCCCGTCACATATGGGGGACGCCGCGCATCGCCGCGCGGACCGCGGAGCGCGGCATGAGCTTCATCGCCGCCATCGCCGCCTTGTAGACGGGCGTCGGAGTCACGAGGACCCGGCCGACGCGAACCGCGTCCAGCGCTTCGGACACGACCTCCTCGGGTTCGGCCATGAAGGCTCCGGGGGTCCGCGTCATATCGACCCCCGCCTTCTCGAAGAACGCCGTCCGCACGGGCCCCGGGCACACGGCCGTCGCCGTGACGCCGGTGCCGCGCAGCTCCTCGGACAATCCCTCCGTGAAAGCGACGACCCACGCCTTATGAGCGGAGTAGGTGCCCGCACCGGTCCTGGAGGCCACCGAGGCGACGTTGAGGATCGCGCCCCGACCGCGAGCGCGCATCGCCCGCACCGCGTGATGCGAGAGCACCATGACGGCTCGCACCATGACGTCGAGGCCGTTGAGCTCCGCCTCGAGGTCGTTGTCCGGGAAGGGCTTGCCGAGTCCGAAGCCCGCATTGTTCACCAGGAGGCCGATCGGCGGCGTCTGCGCATCGGAGGGCGCATCGATCCGACGCGCGACCGCGGCGCAGCCTTCCGGCGTCGACAGGTCCGCAACGATCACCTCGGCTCGAACGCCCGCAACGGACTGCAGGCGCTCCGCAAGAGCGCGCAGCACGTCTTCGCGTCTGGCCGCAAGAACGAGATCGTGCCCCGCCGCCGCCAGCTGCCAGGCGAACTCCTCGCCGAGCCCCGAGGTCGCACCCGTGATCAATGCTGTTCCCATGCGCTCAATCCTACGGGCCCCGGGGTGAGCGCCGCTCGGGGATATTCACAGGCTCCGCCCCTGCCTCCCCTTGATGAAAGGCGCGGACGATATGATCCCCCTACTCGCGATGAAGGAGGACAAACGTGCATGATCCGCTCGACGGCTCCATGTCCCCGGCCTCGCCCGGAGAAACATCGAGAGCCGATGAAGGGACTGCGCAGCGCCCGGATTTGGAGGGCCTCGCACGGGAGGTTGAACGACTCGGTCTCGAGCTCGCCCGCCTGTCCGCCCTCCTCGACTCCCGCGCAGCGCAAAGCCCCTCCCCTGCGCCCCTTGCCCCCGCGTCATCAGTCCCGGCGCCCCGTGCTCCGGGAACCCCACCGGGCCCCGCCCCGCAGCAGTCGGCCCAAGCCCCGCAGCAGTCGAACCCGTGGATGCAACCCACGGGGCCGTGGATGCAGTCCCCGGCACCGGCGCGTCCCGGAGCAACGGCTCCACGGACGGCTCCGAGCAGTCCCCTCTCTGCGACCGCGCCAGCGGATGCGGTGCTGAGGGACGCACCCCCTTCCCCGCCGCCGACCGGAAGGACCAGCGAGTCCCGTCTGGGCGCCTACGCGCTCTCGATCGCCTCCGCGCTCCTCATCTTCTTCGCGGGCGCCAGTCTCATCGCCCTGTTCTGGAACTCGATCCCAGATGCCGCGAAGGTCGGATTCGTCGGATTCCTCGCCCTCGTCCTCACGCTCGCGGGAACCGTGCTCTCGCGGATGCCCGGCGAAGGATCGAGCAGTTGGCGGCGCTCGGTTCCCGCCGCGACGCTCCTGGGCATGGGCGGAGGGCTCGGTTTCGTCGCGATCATCGGAGCTGCGATCCTCGGCGTTCTCGCGAATGCGATGAGCGGATTGCTTCTCCTCATCGTCTGGGGAATCATCATGTACGCCCTGGGCGCACTGACGCGGAACCCCTTCACCTGGATCATCGCCGCCCTCGGCGGGATCTCGACGATCGAGCTCATCGTCTTCTACGCGGACCGCGAACCGGCTTCCGCGCATCTCGCGACGATCGCCCTTCTCATCCACCTCCTCATCCTGACGGGGATCACCTTCCGTTCCTCGCCGACCCGGACTTCCGCTGCTTCAAGACCGGCCTCCTTCCTTCCTGTTCTCGCACTCGCAGCCTGGGCGCTCCTGCGTCTCCCGATCGACACGGTCCCGCAGGCGAAGGTGGCGATCACCCCTGCCGTCTACTCCCTCTTCGGGGTTCTCCTCCTCATGCAGGCCCTTCTCGTGACCCGGGCCGCCGAGGACGGTGATCGCCGAAGGGAATGGTCCCTGATCTGGATCGCGATACCCCTCCTCCTCGGAGGCGCCGCCCTCAGGATCTCCGCTTGGGAAGTAGAATCCACGGGTTTCCCCGCGACTATCGGCTCTGCGCCGCTGGCCGCCTTCGCGGCAGTCCTCCTCCTTCTCATCGGGATCCTCCTCTGCTCGTTCCTGTCCGCCGCCTTCCCGATGCGCCCCGATCCCCGAGCCGCCGCCGCGCACGGCCTCAGCGCAGCCGTTCTCCTCATCGTCATCGTCCGCGCCTCGCTCGGCGAACGCAGCCTCCTCGAAATCGCCGCCATGGTCCTCGTTCTCGCAGCGACAGCCATTCCGGCGGTCATCGCAGGGCGGGGAGGGCACGCGCTCACCCTCCCCCTCATATCCTTTCCGCTGCTCCTTCCCCTTTTCGGCAGGGATTGGGTGAGCGAAGGGGTCGGAATCGTCCTCCTCGTCGTCATCATGACGGCCTCGCTTCTCGTCGACGTCTTCGCCCGAAGAACACGGAACGGGGCTGCACGGACGCTCACCTCATCCCCCGGCCCCCTCACCCGCGCGGCAGCTTGGGCTCAAGGGATCGTTCTCCTCGTTCATCTGACGGGAGCCGTTCAGGGCGCGCTCTCCCTTCTCGAGATCGATGGGGCGTGGAGGATGACCGCGATGTGGATCTGCCTCTTCGGCGCCGTGGGCCTCCTCATCCTCTCGGGCTTGCCGAGCAACGCGCTCGGCCCCGCAGAACTGTTCGCCGGCGCGGGATTCGGCGCCCGCATCTGCCCCCGGGCGCTTCCCGCAGTCGCGCCTTCGACGACCCTTGCGGCGAATGCCGGCGCCGCTCCGGGCGCCCTGAACCCGACGGCGCATCCGAGGCCAGGAGCTTCCGCAGGCATCGCAGCCCATCCGGGCCTTGCACTCCCCGCAACACACCCTGGACCCGCAACGCGTCTGCGCGCGCCCGCCGCCCCGCTCCTCATCACCGGGGCCGTGTGCCTCCTCATCGTCATCTCCGCCATCATCGACGTCTTCTCATCCCGGCCCTCCTCCTTCGATGTTCACACGGGGGTCCTCGCCGCACTCACGGTGATCCTCGCTTCGCTCACCGCTCGGATGCTCCGCCCCATCGCCGCTCTCGACGCCGGAGGATCAGCCTTCGGCGCAGTCATCATCATCCCGACGCTCACGGTCCTCACGATGCTCGCCCCGGAAGGCGCGCGCTCGTGGATCTCGGACATCGCCCTCATCCTCGCCGCCGCGCTGTGCATCCTCATAGGACTCACCCTGCACGCCAGGAGACTCCGATTCCTCGGACTGATCACCGTGCTCGTCGGCGTCCTGAAGATCGCCCTGATCGACCTGGCGGCGCAGAACTCCTTGACGCGAATCGGAGCCCTCTTCCTGGCGGGCCTCATCTGCTTCCTCCTGTCCCTCGCATACACGCGGCTCTTCGCCGCCTTCGACGAGGACGGGGCCCGCCCTCGGCAGATGCCGCACCCCGTGCCCGCGCCGAACCCCATGCCGAGGCCACAAGCCGTGCCGAACCCGCAACCCGCGCCTGCGCCGAACCTCCAGTCCCCCTCTCACGGCGTCAGCGCCCCGCCCTCGGCGCCCGAGCGCATCGCCCCTCCGCCTTCACCGGGCCGCCCCCAGGATCCTTCCCTAAGCTGACTCCATGAGATTCGCAACCTGGAACGTCAACTCGATCCGCACCCGCGTCGACCGCGTCATCGCATTCCTCGAGCGCTCCGGTGTCGACGTCCTCGCCATGCAGGAGATCAAGTGCAAGCCAGAGCAGTTCCCCGCTGAGCCCTTCGAAGCGGCCGGGTACAGCCTTGCGATCCACGGGCTCAACCAGTGGAATGGCGTCGCCGTGGCCTCGCGCCTGCCGATCCTTCACGTCGAGGATCATTTCGCGGGTCAGCCGACTTTCGGAGATCCTGAGACCCTCGAGGCCCGCGCGCTCGGCGTCACCGTTTGCCAGGCCGATGGCGCGGAGACGAGGATCTGGAGCCTCTACGTACCCAATGGGCGCGAGCTCGATCATCCGCACTACGCCTACAAGCTCGCCTGGCTCGATGCTCTCAAGGCCGAGGGCGCCCGGTGGCTCGCGGCCGATCCGAGTGCGCGCATCGCGCTGGTCGGCGATTGGAACGTCGCCCCCTTCGACGAGGACGTATGGGACATGGCGGCCTTCGAGGGGAAGACTCACGTGTCCGAACTCGAGCGCCGCGCTTTCTTCGCCTTCGCCGAGGATGGGTGGGAGGAGGTGAGCCGCGAACGCGTCACGAACTACACGTATTGGGATTATCAGAAGCTGCGCTTCCCGAAGAACGAGGGGATGCGGATCGACTTCGCGTACGCTTCGCCCGCGCTCGCCGAGACCGTGTCCGGGGTAGAGATCGACCGCGATGAGCGTAAGGGGAAGGGCGCTTCGGACCACGTGCCGCTGATCATCGAGGTCGCCGGCTGATCCTTCACGCCGGTCCCGCGCAACGGGCCGAGGCCGGAACCGCTCACCGGAGCGAAGCCGACAACGTCGGCCGGGCCGAGGCCGGAACCGCGCTCAGCGAGTAACGAGGTCGAGGAGGGCGCCATTGAGGACGCTCCAATTCTCCTTGTGCCACGACCCGAAATCGCGCTCGCCCAGGAATACCCCCACCGCTTCGTTCTCCGGATCGACCCAGAGGAAGGACCCGGACACGCCGAAGTGCCCGAAGGTCGAGGGCGGGGCGTCGGGCGCGGTCCAATGGGGGGATTTCGCCCCTCGGATCTCGGGGCCGAGCCCCCACGGGCACGGCGCGTGCCGGCCGTACCCGGGTACGACACCCGCGAGCTCGGGGTACTGGACCGTGCGGGCCTCGTGCGCCAGCTCGGCGGAGACGAGACTCGGATGGAGCAGTTCCTCTCCGAGGGCGAGAAGATCCTCGACGGATCCGAGTCCGGAGGCGGCGGGGGTTCCGGGGACCTCCGCGCTCGACATGCCGAGGGGCTCGAAGAGGGTCTCCTCGACCCAGCGGCCGACGGGAGTGCCCGTCGCCTCTTCGACGAGGTCGCCGAGGACCTCGTATCCGGCGTTCGAATAGACGCGGCGCTTGCCGGGCGCGAACTGCGCCTCGCGCGATTCGAAGGGGAGTCCGGAAGCGTGAGCCAGGAGGTGGCGGACGGTCGCGCCCTCGGGGCCGGCCGGATCGTCGAGGGAGAGGAGGCCGCGCTCGACTGCGACGAGGACGGACCAGGAGGTGCACAGTTTCGTCACCGAGGCGAGAGGGCGGACCTCGTACGTCTGACCGACCTCGACGAGGCGATCGCCGCGGGCGACGAGGGCGTAGGCGTGCGCGAAGGGGATATCGACCGGGGAGTCGAAGATGAGCGTCACGGATGGTCCTTCCGTTGGGGTACCTGGCGCCCACCCTAGCCGTCCGGAGCGCTTGCGGTCCCTGGGTGAATCGCGAGTGCGGGTAATGCTTTCGATGGACAAACGTGATGCTTTCGATGGACAAACGTGATGCTCTCGGCGGACGAAGGTGATGCTCTCGGCCGGGGCGGGCGGAGTCCGCCGATCCTCCCGCCCCGGCCGTACAGCGATCACCGCCGAACCAACCACATCCGGCAATCACCGCCAAGCCAGCCACCTCCGACGATCACCGCCGAACCAACCACTTAGGGCGCTCCCCGGCCACCGCCCGAGCCGGAGTGGCGGCCTCGGGACCGCTCAGCCGAGGAGGCCCTCGACCTCCTCGCAGGAGTCGTCGCCCGAACCGGAGCCGCTCGTCATGACGAGACCGTCGAGGGCCTCGTCGATGTCGACCTTCACCCGGGCGCCCTCGGCGATCTCACCCGCGAGGAGCATCTTCGCGAGCCTGTCGCCGATCTCCTTCTGGATGACGCGGCGCAGCGGACGCGCGCCGTACGCCGGGTCGTAGCCCACGCGGGTGAGCCAGCCGCGGGCGGGCTCGGACACTTCGAGGGTGATCCTGCGGTCGGCGAGCCTGCGGCCGAACTCGGCGACCATGAGGTCGACGATCCCGGCGAGTTCGTCGGCGCCGAGGGGCTCGAACATGACCGTCTCATCGAGTCGGTTGAGGAACTCCGGCTTGAAGCTGCGGCGGACCAGCTCCATCACCGCCTCGGAGCGCTCCTGCTCGGACAGGCTCTGGTCGGCGAGGAACTGCGAGCCGAGGTTCGAGGTGAGGATGAGGATCGTGTTGCGGAAGTCCACGGTCCTCCCCTGCCCATCGGTGAGCCGCCCGTCATCGAGCACCTGGAGGAGGATGTCGAAGACCTCGGGATCCGCCTTCTCGATCTCGTCGAGGAGGATCACCGAATAGGGGCGGCGACGAACGGCCTCGGTGAGCTGTCCGCCCTGCTCGTATCCGACGTACCCGGGAGGGGCGCCGACGAGGCGCGCAACCGAGTGCTTCTCGGAGTACTCCGACATGTCGATGCGGATCATCGCCCGCTCATCGTCGAAGAGGAACTCCGCCAGCGACTTCGCGAGCTCCGTCTTGCCGACGCCGGTCGGCCCGAGGAAGAGGAAGGAGCCGTCGGGCCGGTTCGGGTCGGCGATGCCCGCGCGCGAGCGGCGCACCGCATCGGCGACGGCGCTGACGGCCTTGCGCTGCCCGACCAGGCGCCGCCCGATCTCCGCCTCCATGTTGAGGAGCTTGTCGGTCTCGGTCTGGAGGAGCTTGCCCGTGGGGATGCCCGTCCAGGACTCGACGACCTCGGCGATCTCCGCGGGGCCGACCTTCTCGGCGATCATCGGGGCCTGCGGGGATTCCTCGGCTTCAGCGGAGGCCTCGGCTTCTCCGATCTGGCGTTCGATCGCCGGGATCTCGCCGTTCTGGAGGCGGCCGGCCTCCTCCCAGCGGTTCTCGCGGATCGCGAGTTCGAGCTGGGTGCGCAGGTCGTCGAGGCGGACCCGCAGCTCGCCGACCTTGTTGTGCCCGGCCTTCTCGGCCTCCCATCGGCTCGTGAGGGCGGTGAGCTCCTCCTGCTTGTCGGCGAGGTCGGCGCGGAGCCTGCCGAGGCGCTCCTGCGTCGCCTCATCCTTGAGATCCGGGTCGGATTCGGCGAGGTAAGACTCCTCCATGCGCAGGCGGTCGACCTGGCGCCGCAGCTCGTCGATCTCGACGGGACTCGAGTCGAGCTCCATCCTCAGACGGGATGCGGCCTCATCGATGAGATCGATCGCCTTGTCGGGGAGCTGGCGTCCGGTGATGTAGCGGTCGGAGAGCTGGGCGGCCGCGACGAGCGCCCCGTCGGAGATCGTCACCTTGTGGTGGGCCTCGTACTTCGGGGCGATGCCGCGCAGGATCGCGACCGTGTCCTCGACGCTCGGCTCGCCGACGAAGACCTGCTGGAAGCGGCGTTCGAGGGCGGGGTCCTTCTCGATGTGCTCGCGGTACTCGTCGAGGGTCGTCGCTCCGACCATGCGGAGTTCTCCCCGGGCGAGCATGGGCTTGAGCATGTTGCCCGCGTCCATCGCCCCTTCGGATCCGGCGCCCGCGCCGACGACGGTGTGGAGTTCGTCGATGAAGGTGATGATCCGCCCGTCGGAGCGCTGGATCTCGGAGAGGACGGCCTTGAGGCGCTCCTCGAATTCGCCGCGGTACTTCGCGCCCGCGAGCATCGAGGCGATGTCGAGGGCGACGAGGCGCTTGTCGCGCAGGGATTCGGGCACGTCGCCGGCGACGATGCGCTGGGCGAGGCCCTCGACGACGGCGGTCTTGCCGACGCCCGGTTCGCCGATGAGGACGGGGTTGTTCTTCGTGCGGCGCGAGAGCACCTGGACGACCCTGCGGATCTCGGAGTCTCGGCCGATGACGGGGTCGAGCTTGCCCTCGCGGGCGACCTCGGTGAGGTCCCGGCCGTACTTGGCAAGGGCTTCGAAGGAACCTTCGGGCTCGGGGGAGGTGATGGGCTCGGGGCGCAGCTTCTTCAGCGCGGCGCTGAGCGCGTCGGCGCTCGCGCCAGCTTCGCTGAGGATCCTCCCGGCCTCTCCCGTCGATGCGGCGAGCGCGATGAGGAGGTGCTCGGTCGAGACGTAGGCGTCACCTCCGTCGCTCGCGAGCTTCTGCGCTCCGCTCACGACCTCGACGAGGGCGCGCGAGGTCTGCGGCTGGGCGGCGCTCGCCCCCTGGGCCGCGGGGAGGGCGACGAGGGCGTTGCGGGTGCGCGCCCCGATGGTGCGCCGGTCGGCTCCGACGGAGTCGATGAGGGAGTTCGCGATCCCCTCAGCCTGTTCGAGGAGGGCTTCGAGGAGGTGGATCGCTTCGACATTGGGGTTGCCGGCGGCGCGGGCGGCGTCGATCGCGGCGGCGACGGCTTCTTGGGCCTTGGTGGTGAATTCCTTCGTCATCGTGCATTCCTTACGCGTCGGACTCCCGACGCACTCCGGACCCAAGGCCACAGCCTTGAGTCTCTTCAGCTCAACTTTCTGATATTGAGTGTACTCCGCTCAACTCTGAGTGTCGCGGGGAATGCGCACAAACCCGGCCGGAAGCGAGCGAAAACCGCCGGAAGATACCCAAAGCCGCCGGAAACTGCCGGGACATGATGAAAAAAGGTCAGGCGCCCGTTCACCAACGGGCACCTGACCTGCTTCGTCTTGCGGTTCTCAGGAGTCGGAGGACTCCTCCGGAACGCCGAAACGCTGATCGATGTCTTCGAAGAACTGCAGGATCGTCCCGATCGCGCAGCGGCACTGCAGAAGGAGCTGCTCGTCGGTCGCCCCCTGTTCGAAATCGACATTGACCTCCGCGCACACCTCCAAGGTGTCGCCCTCGCTGTCGCGGAAGTAACCCTTCGGCCACAGGTGCGCCCGATGCCAGTCCTCGATCGCCAGCAGAAGATCATTGCGCAGCTCGCGCTCGATCCGCCCGCGCCGGAATGCGAGGATGTTCAAGATCTCCTTCTGCTTTCCGACCATGCGGAAGTAGAACATCGAGCCGTCCCAGCCCGAGGCGATGTCACCGTCCTTGTCGAGCTCCCACTTCCACTCCTTGGCGTCGAAGAGGAGCCCGAGGCGCTCCACCGTCGGCACGCTCAGACCGTCGGAGCGACGGGCCAGCGTCTCCAGAACGTCCCCGGAGGAGGGGGGCGTCGGAGCCTCGGGCGCCCCCTGCGGAGCACTCGACAGTTTGCGATCCGCTTCCCCGAAACGATCGGACAGCCAACCGAAGATGCCCATTACTCACCGACCCTTTCGAGAAGCGCTTCGAAGAACTGGTTGCCCGTGCCGAGGGTGCATTCGATCTGCTGGAGGAGCTGCGCATCGCTCGCCCCGTGTTCCCAGTCGATGCAATGGTCGATTTCGATCCGAAGGTCACCGTCATCCGTGATGTGATGCGCGGCCGTCGGCCAAAGCCTGTCGCGATGCCACTCGAGGATGAATTCACGCACCTCATCGAGGCGCTCCATCGAGAGGCGGCGGTTGAGATTGCCCTGAACCCGCAGGATCGTCGACTGCTTGCCGACGAGCATGAAGAAGAAGGTGTTCCCGTCCCAGATCCCGCCGAGATCGCCCTCGTTATCGACGAACCAGTGCCAGTTCTTCGAATCCAGGATGGCCTTCAAGCGCTCCTGGGTCACCGGAGCGACCGCGGAGGACGCCCCCGGAAGGGAGGCGCCGCCGTTTTCCGTACCCATCATTCACCTCTTTCCTCGCTACTCGTCAATCATAGCCAGAGCCGCGGGCGTCTTCGGTCCGCTGGGAGATTCAGTTCTGCTGAGCAGCCGCCTCGATGTCCGAACGCGCGAAAGCGACGATCCGCGCGAGTCTCAGCGCCTGAATCCCGAACGCTCGAGGATCTCCCTGCGGCGCCGGTTGACGATGACGATCCACACGATGCCGCCGATGAGCATCGCGAGGCCGATCAGACCGACCACGGTCGCGACCAGCAGACCCGTCAGGCCGGCGCCCGCGATCGTGTCCACCGACATGCCGGTGATGCCGACCATCCGAGTCGCGCCCTCCGTCTGGCACTCGAGGATGTACGCGCCCTCTTCAAGATTCGAGGCGACGAAGGCCCCCGATCCCACCGGCTCCATCGGCGCCACGCCCGTCGGAGAGCTCAGCTCGCAGGCGCGGATGTCGCCGGACTGCGCGGTCACGATGTACGTCCCCGACTGGTCGACGAGCACCGTGTCGCCCGAGGAGACCGGGACCATCGAGTCGAAGAGGGACGACATGTTCATCCCGCCGAGAGTGCCCACGACGAGGGCGATCGGCGCGACGATCACGGCGACGATCACGCCGATGACCATGAGGAGAACGGGGCCCACGCGGCCCGGGAGCTTGAGCGCGGGCGCCGGATAGCCGGCCGCCCACGCCTGGGGGCCGTTGGCGGGAGCCGCGTGCGGAGCCGCCGACCCCTGAGCCACGAAAGGCGAATCCGCGCCGGGAGCCTGCGCGCCCGGCTGAGCCTGGGCTCCCGGGTAGCTCCCGTAAGCAGGTCCGGCCTGGGCGTTCACCGCTCCGTACTGCGGCCACGGGGTCGTCTGGGGGCTCGAGGGCGAAGCCGCGCCCCCGTTTCCGTTCGGCGAAGGCGCCGCCGACGGCTCCGACTCCGACGAGCGCTGTCCGTAACGGGGTTCATCATCCATCTGCGGTGCCATCAGTCCTCCCGGGATCGGCGAAAGTGTCGCCCTCAGCCTATCGGACGGGAAACGGACCCGCCCCCGGGGAGGACCCTGAAAACGCCGCAGGATCTCAGGATCGCCCGCTCTCGGCCGCGCGGCCGGATGGGCTCAGGCGCCGACGGGGGAAGACGAAGGCCCCGCCACCGGCGATCAGCGCACGGCCCCGCCCTCGGCACCCGCATCGCGGAGGCGCTCGGCGCGCAGCTCCGCCACACCGGGAACATCGAGGGGAGCTGGATCGGCGCCGATCGCGCGCGCCAGAAGCAGATCCGCGAGCTCCGGATTCCTCGCGAGGACCGGCCCGTGCATGTAGGTCGCGATGATCGAGCCCTGCACCACGCCGTCGTAGGCGATCGGACCCGCTTCAGCCCCCTCCGGGCGACCGTTGCCCACACCCGCGAGGACGCGCCCGAGGGGACGCGCATCCGGACCGAGCAGCGTGCCGCCGCCGTGATTCTCGAAACCCGTCAGCGGCGAGGACAGTCCCTCGAGAAGCGGCTCGGTGACGAGCTCGCCGATGGAGCGCGCCCCCTGCGGATCGGTCGTGATGTCGAGGACCCCCATGCCCTCGACGCGCTCCCCGCGCGCATCCCGGTACCACAGCCCGAGAACCTGCAAGGACGCGCAGATCGCCAGGAGGGGGCGCCCCGCCTCGAGCGCGCGGGACATGCCCGGATCCTCGCGGAACTTCCGGGCCGCCAGGGACTGCGCCGCGTCCTCGCCCCCGCCGAGGGTGTACAGGTCGAGCTCGGAGGGGATCGGATCGGACAGGCCGACCTGGACGACCTCGGCCGGAATACCGCGCCGCACGGCGCGTTCAGCGAGGATCATCGCATTCCCCGTATCGCCGTAGGTGCCCAGGACCTCGGGCATGAGGACCCCGATGCGCAGGACGGATTCGCCGCTCACTTGTTCTTCTCCCTCGCGTCGAGGATCGCCTTGAAATCGCGCAGGGCCGTGTAGTTGAGCAGTACCTCGACCCGACCCCGCTCCAAGCGCGCGAGGGCCTCCATCGGCGTGGAGACGAGCTCGCAGTGGACATTCGCGTACTCGAGGCGCACCGCGAGGTCCGCGCCGCGCTCGCCGCAGGCGATGACCCGGGGAACACTGTCCCGCCCCTTGATGAGCCCGCTGAAGTCCACGTCCCACAGCCACGACAGATCCTGGCCGTCGGGGACTTGGCCGTTCACCCCGATGACGACCTGAGCGATGCGCGGATCCACCATCGACATGGCCTCCTGCCAGCCGGCGGGGTTCTTCGCGAGCATGATCCGCGCGAGCCTGCCCTCGACGTCGTGGACCGAGTAGCGCCCCGCGACCTCGGCGACCGCGGACACGGCCTTCGCCGCGGCCTGCGGATCGGCGCCCAGGGCGTGAGCCGCGGCGAGGGCCTGGGCCGCATTGCCCAGATTCGCCCGCCCCGGGACCTGGAGATGAAGGTCGAGGGCGAGGCCCTGCGGCCCGATCAGGCGCGCGCGCGGCCCCTTCGCGCCCTCGGCCAGCAGCTCGACGTCTTCGAGACGCCAGTCGGGGAGCGGCCGTTCACGCAGCTCGGGCAGGGGTTCGCCCGGGCGGGAGGGCACGAGATGCCAGGAGGGCCCCTCTCGGACGACCCTCCCGCCGCGCGGATACGCGGCCGAATCGCCGCCCCAACCGGCGCCCGCCGCCACCCACACGACCTTCTTCGCATCAGCGGCGGCCGAGACGATCAGGGGATCGTCGCAGTTCGCCACGATCACCGCCTGGGGGTGAGCATTCACGGCCTCGCGGAGCCTGCGCTCGACGGAGCCGATCTCCCCGACGCGATCGAGCTGGTCGCGCGACAGATTGAGGAGCACCAGGGCGTCCGGGCGCACGTCCTGCGCCACGATCGGCACGTGCATCTCATCGACTTCGAGGGCGGCGAGGGCGGCCCCCGGCTCATTCATGAGGGCGGTGACCACGCCGGAGGTCATGTTGTCGCCGTTCGTGTTCGAGGCGACGGTTCCGCAGGCGGACAGGGCCGCGCGCACCATCCGGGTCGTCGTCGACTTGCCGTTCGTCCCCGACACGATGACCGAGCGCATCGGCGCGGCCAATTCGCGGAGCACCCCGGGGTTCACTCGAAGAGCGAGCGCGCCGCCGATCATTCCGCCCGATCCCCGGCCGAGAGCTCGGGAGGCGGCCGCCGCGGTCCGTCCAGCGCAAACGGCGAGCCGCGTGCGGATGCTCATCGAGCGATCAGGGGTCGCAGAAGTCATGAGCTCACACTAGCCCCACGAGCGTCCGGACTCTCATCCGGACCGCCCTGACACGGCTGAATCCCCGCTGCGCGCAGCGGAGGGCGGGGACCCTGAGGGCGTCCCCGCCCTCGCTCGAACAACACGATCAGGACGAGATCGACACGCTCGCGTCGATGACGCGCACGCCCTTGGGACCCGCCTCGATGACGGCCCGGACCTTGCGGCCCGCCCGGTAGGCATCCGATGCGACCCGCCACGGGCTCCACACGGCGAGCTCTCCGCCGCCGGCGGGCGCGTCCTGGGCCCACGGGCGCTGTCCGCGACGAATCGGGGAGACCTCGCCGCTCGACGATGCGGCGAAGACACGGTTGCGACGCGATTCAAGGGTTTCGAGACGGTCGCGAAGCGCATCGCGCTCGGCCTCGATCTGCTCGACGCGCCGCTCCAGCTCGAGGATCCTGCGGATGCCCGCCAGGTTGATGCCCTCCTCCTGGCTCATGCGCTGCACGTCCTGGAGGCGCTGGATGTCGCGCTTCGTGTAGCGGCGCCCTCGGCCCTTCGCGCGCGCCGGGGACACCAGGCCGAGCCGGTCGTACTGGCGCAGGGTCTGCGGATGCATCCCCGCCAGCTCCGCCGCGACCGAGATGACGAAGGTCAGCGGCGAATCATGCGATCCCGTCGGGCGCATCGGCATGTCTACTCCTTCGCCGCTTCGAGGAGATCGGCGCGCGGATCCTCATCAGCGAAGAGCGCGACGAGGTTCTCGACGGCCTTCTTCTGCTCGCGGTCGAGCGCCGTCGGCACCTGCACGCGGACTTCGATGATGAGGTCGCCCTTGCGCTTGTCGGTCTCGACGCCGCGCTTGCGGACCCGCAGCAGGGCGCCGGACTGCGTTCCGGCGGGGACCTTCACCGTCACCGTCGATCCGTCGAGGAGGGGGACCTCCACCTTCGCGCCCAGAGCGGCCTCGGTGAAGGCCACGGGGACGACGACGCGGATGTCGTCGCCGTCGCGGACGAACACGGGGTGGGGATCCACGTGGATCGTCACCTCGAGGTCGCCGGCCGGACCGCCGTTCACCCCGGGATGCCCCTTGCCGCGCAGACGGATCTTCTGCCCGTCCTTGACCGCCTTCGGCAGGCGGACCTTCTGGCGCTTGCCGTTGATCGTCATGAAGACTTCGGTACCTGCGAGCGCCTCCCGGAAGGAGATCCGGGTCGATGCGCGCCGGTCCTCGCCCTTGCGCGCACGGGGCGTGCCCGCGCCCGGCCCGAAGGGCGAGCCCGCGTACCCCTGAGCGCCGAAGGGGGACCCGCCCGATCCGCCGAACATCCCCGAAAGGATGTCGTTGAGATCGGGAGCCCCCTGGGCGGAGGCCGAGGCCCCCGGGGGGAAGTTCATCCGGAAACCCGAATTCCCGAAGGCGCCGAAGAGATCGGACAGATCCGGCCCTCCGGCCCCGCTGCCCGCTGAGAAGCGGGCCCCGCCGCCGGCCATGGCGCGCAGAGCGTCGTACTGCTTGCGCTGCCCGGCATCGGAGAGGACCGCGTAGAGTT
>NZ_JBNOYB010000072.1:0-23479 GCF_050312375.1 Schaalia sp. | reverse complement strand
ATGTGCCCGCGCACCCGCCCTTCCCGTACCCAGCCCCCAGGAGCAGCGACCATGCTGAAGAGCCTCAAGAGATTCGGGCCGGTCTTCCTCGGCCCCACACTATTCGCATTCACCCTCGCCTTCCTCGCCCCCTTCGCGATCGGCCTCTACCTCTCGCTGTGCAAGTTCACGACCGTGACGAACGCGTCCTTCGTCGGCATCGCCAACTACATCGACGCCTTCTCCGCATCGCAGGGCTTCGTCCGCGCGCTCGTCTTCACCGCCGCCGTGACGATCCTGTCGGTCATCACCGTCAACGTCTTCGCCTTCGCGATCGCCTACGCCCTCACCCGTAAGCTCAAGGGCACCAACTTCTTCCGCACCGTGTTCTTCATGCCGAACCTCATCGGCGGCATCGTGCTCGGCTACACCTGGCAGACGATCATCAACGCGGTCCTCCTCCACTGGCAGACGACCCTCGTCACGAATGCGACCTACGGCTTCATCGGCATCATCATCCTGCTCAACTGGCAGATGGTCGGCTACATGATGATCATCTACATCGCGGGCCTGCAGGCCGTGCCGAAGGATCTCATCGAGGCCGCCGAGATCGACGGCGCCGGCAAGTGGCTGATCCTCAAGAACGTGACCATCCCGATGGTCATGCCCTCGATCACGATCTGCCTCTTCCTCACGCTGAGCAACTCCTTCAAGCTCTACGACCAGAACCTCGCCCTCACCAACGGCCAGCCCCTCGACATGACGGAGATGGCCGCACTCAACATCGTCAACACATTCTTCTCGCGCGTCGGATTCGAGGGCGTCGGCCAGGCCAAGGCCGTGGTCTTCTTCCTCATCGTCTCCCTCATCGCATTCATCCAGCTGCGCGCCACCCGAGGCAAGGAGGTCGAGGCATGAGCACCGTCACCGCATCCGCCATCCCCAACAAGACGCGGAGCAACCCCGTGGGCAAGGCCGTCCTCTACCTCGTCCTCGTCGCCCTCACGCTCGTCTTCATCGGGCCGCTCCTCTTCATCCTCAACAACTCCTTCAAGGGCCGCTTCTTCATCTCCGACGACCCCTTCGCCCTTCCCCTGAGCGAATACTGGGTCGGCGTGGAGAACTACATCAACGGCCTGAACACGACCAACTTCTTCGCAGCCGCCGGCTGGTCCTTCTTCATCACGATCGGCTCGGTCATCGTCATCGTCTTCTTCTGCGCGATGACCGCCTACTACATCACCCGCGTGAAGACCTGGTGGACGAACGCCCTCTACCTCCTCTTCGTCTTCTCGATGGTCGTCCCCTTCCAGATGGTGATGTTCCCGACCGTCAAGATCGCCGACATGCTCAACCTCGACAACCCGCTCGGCATGATCCTCCTCTACCTCGGCTTCGGCGCCGGCCTGTCGACCTTCATCTTCTCCGGCTTCGTCAAGTCGATCCCGGTCGAGATCGAAGAGGCCTCGATGATCGACGGCTGCGGACCGCTTCAGAACTACTTCCGCATCGTGATGCCGATGCTCAAGCCCGTCATGATCACGGTCGCGATCCTCAACGCGATGTGGGTGTGGAACGACTACCTCCTCCCCTACCTCGTCATCGGCCTGTCGACGCCCTACAAGACGATCCCGGTCGTCGTCCAGCAGCTCGTCGGCTCGCACGGCTCGAACGACATGGGCGCCCTCATGGCGATGCTCGTGCTCGCGATCATCCCGATCGTCGCCTTCTACCTCTCGAGCCAGAAGTACATCATCGAGGGCGTCGTCGCCGGCGCAGTGAAGGGCTGAAAGGTGTTCGACGCACGCCGTTCCGGCATTCTCATGCCGATCTCCTCCCTGCCCGGGCCGTGGGGAATCGGGTGCTTCTCGGCCGAGGCCGAGAGCTTCATCGATTCCCTCGCGGCCGCGGGCCAGGAGATCTGGCAGATTCTGCCCCTCGGCCCCACCGGGTACGGGGACTCGCCCTACTCGAGCTTCTCCACCTTCGCCGGCAACCACTACTTCATCGACCCCGAGCGCCTGGTCGAGGCCGGCCTCCTCTCCCCTTCGGAACTGAAGGGGATGGAGTGGGGAGACGATGCCGAGCGCGTCGACTACGGCGCCCTGTACGTCTCGCGCAACGCTGTCCTGCGCATCGCCTTCTCGAGGGCGCTCGACCTGGGCCTCAACCGCGAATTCCTCGAATTCGAGGAACGGGCGAGCGCCTGGCTCGACGACTTCGCCCTCTTCATGACGGCCAAGGGCCTGAACGATCAGGCCCCCTGGACGACGTGGCCCGAGGGCCTTCGCCACCGCGATCCGCACGCGCTCGAGGAGCTGCGCAACGATCATCCCGAGGAGATCCGCTACTGGAAGTGGCTCCAGTGGGTCTTCGACTGCCAGTGGCGCTCCCTCCACGCGCGAGCGACGGCGGCCGGCGTCAAGATCCTCGGCGACATCCCGATCTACGTCGCCGCCGATTCCGCCGACGCATGGGCCAACCCCGAGCTCTTCGACCTCGACGACGATCTGGCGCCCCGGCGCGTCGCCGGCGTCCCGCCGGACGGCTTCTCCGCGACCGGCCAGGTCTGGGGGAACCCGCTGTACGACTGGGAGCACCACCGCGAACAGGGCTACTCCTGGTGGATCGAGAGGATGCGGCGCCAGCTCGAGCTGGTCGACATCGTGCGCCTCGATCACTTCCGCGGCCTCGAGTCCTACTTCGCCGTTCCGGCGGGCGAGGACACCGCGGCCAACGGCGTCTGGGAGGCGGGTCCCGGCATGGAGCTCTTCTCGGCCCTCACCTCCGCCCTCGGCCCTCTCCCCCTGATCCTCGAGGACCTCGGCTATCTCACTCAAGAGGTCGTCGACCTGCGGGAGGCCTCGGGATACCCGGGGATGCAGATCCTCCAATTCGCCTTCGACTCGCGCGAACCCGCCGACTACCAGCCGCACCGATTCCCCCGCGATTCGGTCGTCTACACGGGAACGCACGACAACAACACCCTCGTCGGCTGGTACCGCACGCTGTCCCGGGCGGATCGCGAGAAGTCGATCGTCTACCTCAACAATGCGCGCACCCCGGAATCAGAACGGCCCTGGGACTTCATCACGAGGGCGATGACCTCGGTGGCGAATACCTGCATCGTGCCCATGGCCGACTACCTTTGCCTCGACGGCGGCGCCCGGATGAACACCCCCGCCGTCCCCGAGGGCAATTGGCAGTGGAGAATGGCCCCCGGAGCCTTCGACGACGCGCTCGTCGACAGGATCCGCGCGCTCACCGAGGTGAGCGAACGCAGCGCTGGGAACTGACGAGGAAGATGGGAGGAGGCGACGTGCCCCCCGAAGTGAAGCGCCCGACGATCAAGGACATCGCCAAGGCCGCAGGAGTCGGCGTCGTCACCGTCTCACGGGCCCTCAACGACAAGCCCGACGTCTCCGAAGCGACCCGCGAGCGGATCCTCGCCCTCGCCGAGGAGATGGGATACCGCCCGAACCGGCATGCGCGCTTCCTCAAACTCACGCACAACCCCGCGATCGCCGTCATGATGAAGGGCATCGACAACCCCTTCTTCGGCCGGATGCTCGACACGATGGAGACGGCCGTGCGCGAGCGGGACCACCTCCTCACGGTCGTCAAGGTCCCCCACTGGGGCGACGAGGTCGAAGAGGCGATCACCCTGGTCGATGAGGAGATGGTGGCGGGGGTGATCTTCCTCGGGGGATCCTTCTCGCACGAGGCCCGCGTCTTCGAGCGCATGCGCGTCCCCTTCGTCCTGTCGACGGTGTCGCGCCTCGACAAGGTCCCGGACGGCATGTACTCCTCGGTCTCCGTCGACGATGCTCTCGAATCGGCGAGGGCCGTGCGCCATCTCATCGACCTCGGCCATGAGCGCATCGCGGTCCTGGGCGTCGACCCCTCGGACGTGTCCGTCGGCGCCCAGCGGGTCTCCGGATACCGCCACGCCCTCGAAGAGGCGGGGATCGCGGTCGACGAGGAGCTCGTCCGCTACGAGGTGCTCGATCAGGAGGACCCCTACACCTTCGAGCACGGGTACCGCCTCGCTCAGCGCCTCCTCGCTGAACGCCCCGATGTCACCGCGGTCTTCGCCATCGCCGATGTTCTCGCGATCGGCGCCATGCGGGCGATCAGGGAGGCGGGCAGGCGCGTCCCCGAGGATCTGTCGATCATCGGCTTCGACGGCATCACGATCGGTGACTTCGTCGAGCCGCGCCTGACGACCCTCGCCCAGCCGCCCGAGCGGATCGCGCAGCTCACCTGCGATATCCTCTTCGATCAGATGGCCTCCGGCCCCGCCCAGCACGTCTTCGTGCCGGGGACGATCCGCGAGGGCGGATCGACGGCCACCGCTCCCGCCCCCGCGCTCTAGGAGGAGCCCATGGCCTCGCGCCTCGGACCCGATTCCGCTGTCCATGCGGCGCTCAGCTGGATCGCGGCGCTGATCCTCGCGAATCTCGTCTGCGTCGCAGTCTCCCTCCCGATCCTCACGGCGGGGATCGGCCTCCTCCTCACCGCCGTGGTCGCCGTCCGGCTCATCGAATCGGAGTCCACGGCGGTGCTCCCCGCGCTCGGCCGGGTCGTGCGCGGGGCCGGGCTCGCAGCCTCCCTCCTCTTCCTCGCAGAGGCGCTCCTCGCAGTGCTGCTCGCCTGGGAGTGGGTCCTCGCCTCCCATCTCGCCGGCGGCCCGGCTCCCCTCCTGGCACGCGCAGTCGTCGTCTTCGTCGCCTTCGTCCTGGCGATCGTGCACGTGTGGGTGTGGCCCCTCATGGCGTACCGCCTCATCGAGAAGGACCGCATCGCGGTGCGCGAGCTCCCGATGCTCGTCCGCGCCTCGGCGATCGTCGGCCTGGCGAAGACCCCGCGCACGGTTCTCGCCCTCCTCGTGACCGCGGGCCCGATCGTCCTGGCGACCGTCTCCCTCCCCTGGGCCATTCGCGCGCTCTTCTGGTTCGCGGTCTTCGGGATCGCCTTCGCGATGTACGTCTCCGTCCTCACGGCGCATCCGGTTCTGCGCTCGGCGATCGCTCCCGATGAGGATCCGCGGCGCTCCGCTTCCCGGGACTAGCCGCATCCGCTCCTTGGCGCGAGCCCATGCGGGCGACTAAGGTTTCGGTGTGCCGAAGTCTTCAGCTCCGCGGTCAGCACCGCCGTCCAAGGACCGACGGCTCCTCCCCCTCCTCGGGCCCGCCTTCGTCGCCGCCGTCGCCTACGTCGACCCCGGTAACGTCGCCGCCAACATCACGGCCGGCGCCAGATACGGCTACCTCCTCGTCTGGGTCCTCATCGCCTCCAACATCGCGGCGATGCTCATCCAGTACCTCAGCGCGAAACTCGGGCTCGTCACCGGCGCCTCCCTCCCCCGCCTCCTCGGCGAACGCCTCGGACGCCCCGCGCGCCTCGCCTTCTGGCTCCAGGCGGAACTCGTCGCCGCCGCCACCGACCTCGCCGAAATCATCGGCGGCGCGCTCGCCCTCCGCCTCCTCTTCGGCACCGACCTGCTCCTCGGGGGGATCATCGTCGGCGCCGCCTCCACGCTCCTGCTCACCTGGCAGGGCAAAGGACGGCAACATCGCTTCGAAGGCATCGTCATCGCCCTCCTCCTCATCATCACCATCGGCTTCCTCGGCGGCCTTATCGCCGCCCCGCCCTCGGCGAGCGGAATCGCATCCGGGATCGTTCCGCGCTTCGCCGGACCCGACTCGGTCCTCGTCGCCGCCTCGATGCTCGGCGCGACCGTGATGCCGCACGCCGTCTACCTGCACTCGTCCCTGGTCAACGATCACCACGAGGATCGTCCCTCCGAGGAGGCCCTTCCTCGTCTCCTGCGCGCGACCCGAATCGACATCGGATGGGCGCTCGGACTCGCGGGACTCGTCAACATCGGTCTGCTCCTCCTCGCCGCCTCCGCCCTCGCGGGCGTCGCCGGCACCGACACCATCGAAGGCGCGCACGCCGCGATCTCCTCGGCCCTGGGCCCAGCGGTCGCAACGGTCTTCGCGATCGGTCTGCTCGCCTCCGGACTGGCCTCGACCTCCGTCGGCGCCTACTCCGGCTCCGAGATCATGTCCGGCCTGCTCAAAGTCCGCATCCCCCTGGTCTGGCGCAGGCTCATCACCCTCGCCCCCGCCCTCATCATCCTCGCGCTCGGCGCCGAACCCACCTGGGCGCTCGTCATCTCCCAGGTCGCCCTCTCCTTCGGCATCCCCTTCGCGATCATCCCCCTGATGGCGCTCACCCGCGACCGGGGACTCATGGGGGAATTCGCGGATTCACGGATCGTGCGCGCCGGCGCCGACATCGTCGCCGCCCTCATCATCGGGCTCAACCTCCTCCTCATCGGATTGACCCTCGCCCCGGCCTCAGGGGCCCCGTAACCCGAAAGGCGACGGGACCTCCCCGCAAGGGGAGGTCCCGTCCGTGGCGCGCCGCCTCAGGCGCGATGCGACTCCTCGTAGGCGCTCATGAGGTCGATGCGGCGCTGATGGCGCTCATCCTGGGAGAAGGGCGTTTCGAGGAAGGCGTCGATCAGGGCGAGGCACTCCTCGACGGAGTGCTGGCGCGCCCCCACCGACACGACGTTCGCATCATTGTGTTCGCGGGCGAGCCTGGCGGTCGACTCGTTCCACACCAGGGCGGCGCGCACGCCCTTCACGCAGTTGGCGGCCATCTGCTCACCGTTGCCCGAACCGCCGATGACGACGCCGAGCGAACCGGGATCGGCGACGACGGCCTCAGCGGCCTCGAAGCAGAACGGCGGGTAGTCGTCGAGGGAGTCGTACTCATGGGCGCCGTGATCGACGACCTCATGACCCGCGTCCCGCAGATGAGCGACGACGCGCTCCTTCAGCTCGAACCCGGCGTGATCGGTTCCAATATGAACTCGCATGAAAACCCTTCCTTGGGTGGATGTGGCGATCAACACTTCCATTATCGCATCACCGGACAGGTGCGACACGGGACCGGGCACCCCTGCTAAACTGTCCGACTGTTGGCCCCGATAGCTCAGTGGATAGAGCGTTCGCCTCCGGAGCGAAAGGTCGCAGGTTCGAATCCTGTTCGGGGCACCCTGTGATGTCCCAGGACATTGTTCCGGCAATGTCCTGGGACTTCTTTCATGTTCGGGGCGCTCCCCTGCCCGACTCCTCCTGATGCGCCGATCCCGATGGAACACCCGGACTCGGCCCGCCCCGGAGCGCTAGGGTGAGTCCGTCCCTAGCGATCGTTGACGGAACAGGTGTCCCATGACCTTCCCCTGGTGGTCCCTCCTCCCCTTCGTCGCGATGCTCGCCTGCATCGCCCTCCTCCCCATCATCCCCGCGACCTCGCAGTGGTGGGAGAAACGGTCCAGCCAGCTCATCATCGCACTCGCACTGGGCGTCCCGACCCTCGTCTACATGCGGATCATGGCCGGAACCGGGGCGCTCATCGAAACCGGCGTCGAGTACGTGCAATTCATCGCCCTGCTCCTCGCCCTGTTCGTGATCTCGGGCGGCATCCACCTCGAGGGCGACATCGAAGCCACTCCCCGGAACAACACCGCCTTCCTCGCCGTGGGCGGCGTCCTCGCCTCCTTCGTCGGAACCACGGGCGCGGCCATGCTCCTCATCCGCCCGATCCTCGCCACCAACAAGGAACGCGTCAACCGAGTCCACACGGTCCTCTTCACGATCTTCGTCGTCGCCAACTGCGGCGGCCTCCTCACCCCCCTCGGCGACCCGCCGCTCTTCCTCGGCTTCCTCCAGGGAGTGCCCTTCACATGGACCCTCGGACTGTGGAAGGAATGGCTCTTCGTCCTCCTCCTGCTGCTCGTCTCCTACTACTCCATCGATTCCATCGCCTACGCCGCAGAGCCCGTAGCCGCGATCGAACGCGATGAATCCGAAGTGACGCCGCTGCGCCTCGAAGGCGCGGTCAACCTCGTCTTCTTCGCGGTGGTCATCCTCGCGGTCGCCTTCATCCCCTCATGGGACGGCGAGCTCCTCGCCGAGGGCCACGCGCACGGCGCCCAGCTCGTGCCCTGGAGGGAGATCGTCATGCTCGGCGCGGCCGCCGCCTCCTACGCGCTCGGCGACGCGAAGGTCCGCTTCGAGAAGAACGCCTTCACCTGGGCGCCCATCGCCGAGGTCGCAACGCTCTTCATCGGCATCTTCTCAACGATGGCGCCGGCGCTGCGCTTCCTCGAGCAGGTCGCACCTTCGCTTCCGCTCGGCAGGATCACCTTCTTCCTCTTCTCCGGGTCCCTCTCCTCCGTGCTCGACAACGCGCCGACCTACCTCACCTTCTTCGAAATGGCGAAGTCGCTCGGCGGGCCCGAGCCGCTCGTCGCCGGCGTGCCCGAGTACTTCCTCGTCCCGATCTCGCTCGGCGCCGTCCTGTGCGGCGCCATCACCTACATCGGGAACGGCCCGAACTTCATGGTGAAATCGGTCGCCGAATCCGACGGAGTCCCGATGCCCTCCTTCGGCGCCTACGTCGTCAAGGCCTTCGAGCACCTGGTGCCGATCCTGGCCGCCATGACCCTGATCTTCGTCGCGGAGACGCCCGTCCCCCGCATCCTCGGAGTCGTCGTCACACTCGCGATCCTCGCGCTCGCGGGGATCCGGATCGCGCGCGCGAAGAGCTCGATCCGCCGCGAGGCCTGAAACGGCGCGGCGAAGGCCGTCCGGTTCGGCACTCGGTTCAACCGCCTCAGTCGCGGGCGCCCTGGCCCTTCGGGGCGCTCGGAGGGGCGGGCCGGGCCCACAGTCCGCGTTCGGAGAGGAAATCGCGCACGAAACGGGGGCGGTTCGTCACGATGCCGTCGACGCCGAGGCCGATGAGACTCATGATCTCCTCGGGCTCGTCGACCGTCCACACATGGACCGCGAGCCCCAGGGAATGCGCGGCGGCGACGAAACGGCGATCGACCACGGTGATCGGGCCGAAAGACTGCGGGACCTGGGCGGCGACGACGCCGAGATGGGCGCCGGGCACGCGCCAGCGCGCCGGATGCGAAGCCGTCTTCGCGGCCCCCACGAGGCGCACGACCGCGCTCATCCCCAAGGACGTGGCGACGCGGGCCCGGGTCGCCTCGCGCATCCGCCGGACCCGCGATTCGTCGAAGGAGGTGACGAGCACGCGATCGAGGGCCCGATTCTCGGAGAGCACCTCGAGCAGGGGCCCCTCGACCCCCTTCGCCTTCGCATCGATGTTGAAGTACATCGTCGGGAAGGCCGTGAGCGCCTCGGCGAGCAGGGGCATCCGATGCCCCTGGGCGTCGCGCAGGTGCGAGATCTCCCGGTAGGTCATGTCCGAGATCCTCGCGTGCACGCCGAAGCAGCGATCAAGCGTCGGATCGTGGCTCACGACGACGAGCCCGTCGGCCGTGAGGTGGACATCGGTCTCGATGTGCCGGATCCCGAGTGAATACGCGTAGGAGAATGCCTCGAGCGTATTCTCCGTGGCCTTCTCATCGCCGCCCCTGTGGGCGAGGATGATCGGTCCGACACGCGAAGCGACGGGGATCATGAACAGGCCTCTTGGTTGACGTCGATCGCCCCGTTGGCGGCGAGCCACGCATCCGGATCCACGGGATCGTCGGAGGCGTTGTGGATCTCCAGGTGCAGGTGCGGCCCCGTGGACATGCCGTGGGAGCCGACGGCGCCGATCACCTGGCCCGCCTCGACGCTCTGGCCCTTCGTGACGACGATCTGATTCGCGTACTGGTGGAGGTAGAGGGAGTAGAAGACCGTTCCGTCCGGGAACTCGTGACGGATCTTGACGACGTCACCGCCGCCGTAGGGATCGTAATAGACATCGGCGACCACTCCGGAGTACACCGCGTGCAGCGGAGTCCCCAGGGGGGCCGCCATGTCGGTTCCCGTGTGGAACTCCGGCGAGCCGTTCACGGGATTGATGCGCGGCCCGAAGGGCGAGGTCGACTGGAAGCGCCCGACCTCGATCGGCATGTAGACGGTCCGCCGCTCCACCGCGACGGAGCGCTCGCCGTTCGCCGAGGTCTCGGCAGGGATGCACTGGGTGACGGTGAGCGGCGCGCGGAAGCGCGCCCGGGACACGGCCGTCGCCGAACCCGCGAGCGAGCTCGACATGACCGTGCGCGTCCCCTGCATCCAGGTGGTGCCGACCGCCGTCCCCATCGCGCGCGACGGCAGGGAGATCGAGGCGTCCGAACCGACGAATCCGGACAGGGGGACGACGACGGTCATCGCGAGCAGCGACGTGAGCACACCGGCTTTGGCGACGGTGAAGACGGACGAGCTCTTCCGGCTCCGGGGGGAGCGCCGCGCGGAAGCGCTCGGAAGCCGACTCGCCTCACGTTCGCGGATCTCGCGGCGCGAGGGCAAAGGGCACGGGTCAACGGCCTCTGACACGCCTTGTTCCTCCAGATCGACGTCGACGGCCGCGCTCGGCCCGGACTCCCAACAAAATACCCCGGATCGCCCCGACTGCGCCAGGCATCCACAGATTCGGAAGAAGGATCACAAGCGGGCGCCGTCGGAGAAGGGACCGGCCTCCGCATCGCGCTCCCAGGCGGATTCCTCGCGCTGAAGCGAATCGCGGACCTCGCCGACGAGCTCCTCGAGGACGTCTTCGAGGAAGAGCACGCCGATCACCTCCCCCGCATCGTCGGTGACGAGGGCGAGGTGCGCGCCCGTCGCCTGCATGTGGCGCAGCGCGTCCTCCACTTCATCCGCGGCCCGTACGGCGCCCATCTTCCGGATCCGCCACGGCGTCACCGGCCGGTCGCGTTCGTCTGCGTCGGCGTAGAGGACGTCCTTGAGGTGCAGATAGCCCTGGATGCCCCCCTGCTCGTCCGCGACGGGGAAGCGCGAGAATCCCGTGACGGCGACCTCCCTCTCCACCTTCGCGGGAGTGATCGACGAGGGCAGCACGACGAGTTCCGACAGCGGGACCATCGCCGAAGCGGCCGTCTCCTCGGAGAACTCGAGGCTCCCCGAGAGCAGACCGAGATCGTCGCTCAGCGTTCCCTCGGCCGCGGACAGTTCGACGATCGAGGCGACCTCCTCGGCCGTGAAGGTCGCGGCGATCTCGGCCTTGGGCTCGACTCCGCGCCAGCGCAGGATCGCATTGGCCACGTGATCCATCGCGCGGATGATCGGGCCGACGAGGTGGCCGATCGCGACGAGGGGCGGGGCGAGGAGGAGCAGGAGGCGGGCGGGATCGGCCAGGGAGATGTTCTTCGGGACCATCTCGCCGAAGACGACGTGGAGGAAGAGGACGATCACCAGGGCGATCGCGAATCCGAAGACGTGGCTCGTCGCAGTCGGCACGCCGAGGCGCTCCAGGGGGCCCTCGAAGAGATGGGCGATCGCGGGTTCGGCGACGACGCCGAGCGTCGTCGAGGCGACCGTCACGCCCAACTGGCAGATGGCGAGCATCAGGGACACGTGTTCGAGGGCGTACATGGCGTGGGCCGATCCCCGCGCGCCCTCGGCGCGCAGGGGCTCGATCTGGGAGCGCCTCGACGAGGTCGTCGCGAATTCCCCGGCCACGAAGAAGGCGTTGAGCGCGAGGAGGACAAGGGTGATCGTCAGTCCCCAGCCGATGCTCACAGTCCGACCTCCTCGTCTCTCGCCTCGACGGGCGGAGTGACCGCGATCTGCGTGATCCTCCGCCCCTGCATGGCGATGACCTCCAGGGCCGCGCCCTGCGCGGCGAAGGCGTCTCCGACCTGGGCGACGCGCCCGAGTCCGGACATGACGAGGCCCGCGATCGTGTCGTAGGCAGGGTCCTCGGGCAGGGCGATGCCGGTGCGTTCGAAGAGCTCATCGGGGCGCAGGGTGCCCGGGATGAGGATCGCCCCGTCCGGACGGGTCCGGATGCCGAGCCTGCGCCCGTCGTGCTCGTCCGACACCTCGCCGACGATCTCCTCGACGACGTCCTCGAGCGTGACCACCCCCGAGACCCCTCCGTACTCGTCCACGACGATCGCCATCTGGAGCCCCTCCTCGCGCAGCTGGACGAGGAGCGGGCCGATCGGCGCGGTCTCGGGGACCGAGGGCGCCTCGGCCATGAGGGAGGCCGAGACGACCGGGACCTCGGAGCGCTTCTCGTAGGGGACGCCGATCGCGCGGCGCAGGGAGACGAGGCCGAGCACGTCATCGGAGTCCTCGCCGATGATCGGGAATCGGGAGTGCCCGGTCTCGTGCGACAGGGCGACCACGTCCTGGGCGGAGGCCCGCGAGTCGAGGAAGTGGACGCGCCCGCGGTCGGTCATGACGTCGACCGCGGTCAGGCCCGAGATCCGCATCGAGTTCGTGAGGAGCGAAGCCGTCGAGGTGTCGAGCGTCCCCTCTTCGGCGCTGTGGCGCACCATGGCGGCGAGTTCGGAGGCCGAGCGCGCCGAGGAGAGCTCCTCCTGCGGTTCGATGCCGACGAGCTTGAGGACCGCGTTCGCCGATCCGTTGAGCACCACGATGATCGGCTTCACGAGCGTCGTGAAGGCGGCCTGGAAGGGGACGACCAATCCCGCGGTCCTCAGGGGATGCGCGAGGGCGAGGTTCTTCGGGACGAGCTCGCCGAAGAGCATGGAGAAGGCGTTGATGAAGACGGCGGCGATGATCGCCGCCGCGCCCGCGGCGATCGCCTCGGCGAGCCCGACCGCGCCGAGGGCCGCGTAGAGCAGGTCCGAGATCGTCGATTGAGTCGTGTAGCCCAGGAGGATCGTCGTCAAGGTGATCCCCACCTGGGCCCCCGACAGCTGGGTGGAGAGCGTGCGGGTCGCCTTGAGGACCGATTCCGCGGACTTGTCGCCCGCACTCGCGCGCTTGTCGACAACCGCCTGGTCGAGGGCGACGAGCGAGAACTCGGCGGAGACGAAGATGAAGGTGCCCGCGGTGAGGACGACGCCGAGGAGGAGCATCAGGACGTCGACGATCATCGCGACCTCAGGGCGTGCGCGAATCGGGCGGGCGGGGAGGAGGGCAATCGGCCCGTACTGTCAGAGTCCATCGTGGTGGCAGTCTACAAGGAAGGGCCCGGCGAGTCCCGACCGGGGTCATTGCCGAGATCACGCGAGCGCCGGTATGCGAGGCCCTTCGCCAATGAAGGGTTTTCACTCGGGAAAGAATCCCTCCCGAGCTCATCGAATCTCGACCAAGTCGGGCCTAAAGGCCTAGAAGGGTTCTACACTTGGCCCGATGGTTCGATGACGAGCAAGGGAGGCGGCCCGCGTGGCACCCATGGACTCTCAACCCGAGGCGGAGAACTGGTACGTCGCTTCAATGCGCGAACTCTTCCTCCGCGATCCGAACGCCCTCGATGATTCCTGGCGGCGCTACTTCGAGACCGAGGACGCGCCGCTCCAACTGCGGAGCCGACGCCCCCCAGTTCCGCCCGCCCCCTCGAGCGCGCAGGTCGCCGCCGACGCCGCCCTCCCCGCCGACGATCCCGAACGGGCCCCCCTCGACGTCCCCAACACCGAGTCCGTGACCCGCTCCGATCTGCCGCCCGCCCCGCCCTCGGCGATCGCCGAAGCCACCTCCCCCTACACGCGCCAGCTCCACGGGCGCCCCGCCACCGCCCGGCAGGCCGGGACGACGACCGAGGACGGGGCCCTGGCGCTCAAGGGCGTCGCCCGCGCCACCGCGAAGAACATGGACGACTCGCTCTCCATGCCGACCGCCACCTCCCAGCGCCAAGTCCCGGCGAAGCTCCTCATCGAGAACCGCACCCTCATCAACGCCCACCTCGCGCGCACCACCGGCGGCAAGATCTCCTTCACCCACCTCATCGCCTACGCGATCATCGAGGCCCTGTGCGAGATGCCGGACCTCAACGTCCGTTACGAACTCGACGGGGGAAAGCCCCTCATCCGCCGTTTCGCCCACGTCGGCATCGGCATCGCGATCGACGTGACGAACAAGAAGGGCGAGCGCACGCTCATGGTGCCCGTCATCCGCGAGGCCGACACCCTCACCTTCTGGGAGTTCGTCGACGCCTACCAGGACCTGGTCGCCAGGGCCCGCAAGGGCGAGCTCGGCGCGGCGGACTTCCAGGGCGCGACCGTGTCGCTCACCAATCCCGGCACCCTCGGCACGACCACCTCCGTGCCGCGCCTCATGCGCGGACAGGGCCTCATCATCGGCGTCGGCGCCACCGACTACCCCGCCGAATACCGCGGCGTCTCCCCCAGAAAGCTCGCAGCGCTGGGCATCTCGAAGACGATGTACATGTCCTCGACCTACGACCACCGCATCATCCAGGGCGCGGCATCGGGGCAGTTCCTCGCCCTCGTCGACAAGAAGCTCTCCGGACTCGACGGCTTCTACGAGCGGGTCTTCACCTCCCTGCACGTCCCGCACTACCCCTACACCTGGGAGCAGGACCACGAATACGATCCCGAGCGCGAGAAGGGCAAGCCCGCCCGCATCGCCGAGATCATCCACGCCTACCGCTCGCGCGGGCACCTCGCCGCCGACACCGACCCCCTCGCCTACCGGGTGCGCCGCCACCCCGACCTCGACATCACCCGCTACGGACTGGGCGTGTGGGACCTCGAGCGCTCCTTCCCCACCGGCGGCTTCGGCGGCGAGGACCACATGGTGCTGCGCGACATCCTCGCCCGCCTGCGCGACACCTACACGCGCTCCGTCGGCATCGAGTACATGCACATCCAGGACCCCGAGCAGCGCACCTGGGTCCAGCAGCGCATCGAGGGCCCCTACGAGGCGCCGACCGCACAGGAGCAGCGCCACATCCTCGACACCCTCATCCGCGCCGAAGCCTTCGAGGAGTTCCTCCAGACGAAGTTCGTCGGCCAGAAGCGCTTCTCCCTCGAAGGCGGCGAGTCCCTCATCCCCCTGCTCGACGCGATCCTCGCGACTTCCGCGAGGAGGGGCATCCACGAAGTCGCGATCGGCATGGCGCACCGCGGCCGCCTCAACGTCCTGGCCAACATCGCGGGCAAGTCGCTCGCCCAGATCTTCTCCGAATTCGAGGGCACCGAGGACCGCTCGACCGTCCAGGGCTCCGGCGACGTCAAGTACCACCTCGGCACCTGGGGGGTCTACTCGCTCGACGACGGCGTCGCCACGAAGGTCTACATGGCCGCGAACCCCTCGCACCTGGAGGCCGCCGACGGCGTCCTCGAGGGCATCGTGAAGGCCAAGCAGGACCAGCTCGGCGACGACGACCTCCCCATCATCCCCGTCCTCATCCACGGGGACGCGGCCTTCATCGGGCAGGGCGTCGTCCAGGAGACCCTCAACATGTCCCAGCTCACCGGCTACAAGACCGGCGGCACGATCCACGTCATCGTCAACAATCAGATCGGCTTCACGACCGGCCCCACCGCCGGCCGGTCCACCCGCTACCCGACCGACCTGGCGAAGGGCCTGCAGGTGCCGATCCTCCACGTCAACGCCAACGATCCCGAAGAGGTCGTGCGCGTCGCCCGCCTCGCCTGGGAGTACCGGCAGACCTTCCACAAGGACGTCATCATCGACCTCGTGTGCTACCGCCGACGCGGGCACAACGAGGGCGACGACCCCTCGATGACCCAGCCCGTCATGTACGGGCTCATCAACCGGATCCCCTCGACCCGCGCGGTCTACATCTCCAACCTCGTCGGCCGCGGCCGCCTCACCGAGGACGACGCCCGCGACCTCACGACCGAGTACGAGAACGAACTGTCGCGCATCCTCGGCGAAACCCGCGAGAACGGCGGATGGCGCCCCGCCCCCGCCGCCGACGGCGCCTCCCCCGATTGGGTCATGCCCGAATCGCAGCTGCCCGGCCAGGGCATGATGATCGGCTGGACCTCGGCCACCTCCCTGGAGGAGATCCGCCGCATCGGCGACGCCCACGTCAACTTCCCCGAAGGATTCACCCCCCACCCGAAGATGGCGCAGCTGTGCGAACGCCGCCGCGACATGGCCTACGGGAAGCGCCCCATCGACTGGGGCTTCGGGGAGCTCCTCGCCTTCGGCACGCTCCTCATGGAGGGCACGCCCGTCAGACTCTCCGGCGAGGACGCGCGCCGCGCGACCTTCGTCCAACGCCACGCGGTGCTCCACGACCACCTCGACGGACGCGAATTCACCCCCCTGCAGTTCCTCACCCCCACCCAGGCGAACTTCGACGTCCTCGACTCGCCCCTGTCCGAATACGCCGTCCTCGCCTTCGACTACGGCTACTCCGTGCAGCGCCCCGAAGCGCTCACGCTCTGGGAGGCCCAGTTCGGCGACTTCGCGAACGGCGCCCAGACGGTCATCGACGAGTTCGTCTGCTCCGCCGAGCAGAAGTGGGGCCAGCGCTCCTCGCTCGTGATGCTCCTCCCCCACGGCTACGAGGGCCAGGGGCCCGACCATTCCTCCGCCAGGATCGAGCGCTACCTCCAGCTGGCGGCCGAGGACAATATGCGGATCATCCAGCCGTCGACCCCGGCGAACCACTTCCACATGCTCCGCGTCCAGGCCTACTCCCGCCCGCGCAAGCCCCTGATCGCGATCACGCCCAAGCAGCTGCTCCGCCTCGGAGCGGCTACCTCCTCGGTCGAGGACTTCACGCATGGGACCTTCCTCCCAGTCATCGGCGAGAAGGACCCCTCGATCGACCCCGCGGCGGTCACGCGCGTCCTCATGTGCACGGGCCGCGTCTACTATGACCTCGTAAGAGAGCGCGAGGCCCGCCAGGATCGCCGTACGGCGATCATCCGGCTCGAACAGCTCTACCCCCTGGCCAACGACGAGGTCCTGGCGGCCCTCGCCCCCTACGGATCGGCGGAACTCATCTGGGTTCAGGACGAGCCGAAGAACCAGGGGGCGTGGCCGTTCCTCGCGCTCAACATGTTCATGGAGTGGTCGGAGCCGGTCCGCCTCGTCTCGAGGCCGGAATCCGCGACGACTGCGGCCGGACGCGCGTCGCTTCACAAGGAGCAGAACGCCGAGTTGCTGCGACGCGCCTTCGACCGCTGATCCGAAGGGGGCGCCATGCGCTTGGCCGTCATCGGCGACGAACTGGTCGCCGGGACCGGGGATTCGCGCGGTTTGGGCTGGGTCGGGCGCGTTCTGGCGCGCTCGGAGTTCACCGATCCGCCCACCCTCATGCCCCTGCCCTGGCCGGGTGAGACGACCCGGGAGCTGTCCGCGCGCTGGGAGGGCGAAGCGGCGGCGCGCCTCTCGCAGGGCGGACCGCGGGGCCTGATCATCGGGATCGGAACAGCCGACGTCACCGCGGGCACGAGTTCAGCGCGCTCCCGCCTCAACCTCGCGAATATCACGGATCGCGCGACGACCCTGGGGATCCCCTGCTTCGTCGTGGGCCCGCCTCCCCTGGCGGGAGCGGACGCGCAGGCGACGAAGGAGCTGTCGCGCTCGTGCGCCGAGGTCTGCCTCAGGCGCGGACTGCCCTTCGTCGACCTGTACGCGCCGCTCGTCGCGCACGATCAATGGTTCGAGGACATGGCCGCCTCGAGGGCCCGCACGGAATCGGGCGTGACCCTTCCGGGCCAATCCGGCTACGCCCTCATGGCCTGGCTCGTGCTGCACTCGGGGTGGTACGAATGGACGGGAGCGGCCCCGCGCGAGTGAGGAGGGCCGCCGCCCCGCCCTCGCCCCCGCTCGGGGCGCCGCCCTAACGCCTGGGCTCCCCTCAGCCGCGCTTGGGGCCGCCCGCCAGGGCGAGGAGCCCCCAGCACACGAGGCTCGAGGCCGCGCTACCGGCGAGGACCGGGGCGATGCCCGCCCAATCGAGGCTTCCCGCATCGGAAAGGGCCGAGGAGCCGAGGGTGAGGGCGCTGGTGAGCAGGGAGGGCGGCCAGAGGAACGCCGCGATGAGCCCCTTGCCGAGCATGCCGACGCCCACGACCGCGCCCACGAGTCCCGCGGCCGGAGACGCGATGAACGCGGGCAGGCGCGAAGCGAAGGCGGACTGGAGGGCGATCAGGGGGAGCGCCGCGAGGACGCTGATCGCATTGGCGCCGACGAAGGCGAGGGGCATCGTCCCGTCGATCTCGAAGAGGAAGGTCCCGACGGCCCAGGTGAGTCCTGTGAAGACGACTTGGGCGAAGGCGAAGGGCACGAGGACGACCAGGCTCTTCGCCCCCACGAGCGCCCAACGCGGGTGCCCGGAGGAGGCGACGAGGTTCCACGTGCTCGTCCGATGCTCGGGGCGCCACACCGCGGCGGCGAGGAGACTGATCGTCAGGGTCGCGAAGACGAGTCCGTAGAACAGGGTCGTCTGGCTCGTGTAGGCCACCCACGTGGCCTCCAGGTGAGCTCCGGCGTTCTGCGAGAAGTTGATCGCGCCCGTGGCGACCGCCATCGCGGGGATGAGGGCGGCGAGGAACCAGGCCGGGCTGCGGCGCAGTTTGAGGAGCTCTGCTCCGACGAGGGAGGCCGACCGGGCGCCGGCGCGGGGAACGGGGGTCATTGGGTCACCTGCTTGCGATCGAATCGGGCGCAGACGGCGAAGAAGACGACTGCGATGAGGATGAGGTATCCGGCGATCCAGGGCCATTCGGGCTCGACGAGGACGACGCGGCCCGCCCCCGCCCCCTCGTAGACCATGGAGGTCCGCGAGATCATCGCCCAGTAGCCCCAGGGCAGGAGGCGGGCGACGCCGGAGGGGAAGAGGAACATGTAGAAGGCGACGAGGGAGCCGATGAATCCGATGCCGACGCTCACGACCTGGTTGTCGACGGCCGCGGACAGGAGGATGTGGAGGGCCGCGAGCGCGAGGTCGACGCCGATGAGGCACGCCGTGTACCCCGCCCACACGCCCGCGTCGAGGGGCTGGACGCATCCGAGGGCCTTGACGATCCCGACGAAGCCGAGGCTCTGGATGCTGACGCCCGTCGCCACGAGCAGGGCGAGGAGGGCGAACTTGATGCGGCACAGGCGCCCGATGCCGACCCCCTGGGCGGCGTGGAAGGTCCAGCCGCGCCCCGAATGCTCGACATCGACGAGGCGCGAGGAGACGAAGGAGATGAGGATCGGCGAGATGAGGCTGTTCATGATCGTGTAGGACATGAGGAGGCTTAGCCAGATGTCCGGTTCGAGCAGGCGCGCCCGCTGGGAGGGACGCAGCGGCAGGGAGAGCATGTAGGCGACTGCGATGCACACGGCGATGACGAGGGGCAGTCGAAGACGCCGGCTCTTGGCGGCTTCCGAGGCGAAGAGGGCCCGCCCGGAGGGCAGGGCGCGCGTCGAAGCGCTCATCGCAGTCCGCCCTCCGTTCCGGTGAGGTCCATGAAGACCTCCTCGAGGGTGCGCCCGGCGCGCCGGGCCTCGTACACCTCGACACCGGCGAGGGCGAGGCGGCGCAGGAGCTCCGCCCCGCCCTCGCGCGTGAGATCGGCCAGCCGGACGCCCTCGTCCTCGTCGGGCACGATTCGCCCGCCCAGACCCGCGAGCATCGCGGGGTCTGCGACTAAGACGGGGTCGGAGGAGACGATGACGAGATCGGGGATGGAGCGGGACATGAGTTCGGCGCGAGTGCCCTGGAAGACGAGCCGCCCCTGGGAGAGGATGCCCAGGACGGTGCAGGTGCGGTCGATCTCATCGAGGAGGTGGCTGGACACCATGATCGTCACCCCCTCATCGGCGAGGCCCCTCAAGAGGGCCCGCATGTCCTCGATGCCCGCGGGGTCCAGGCCGTTGGTCGGTTCGTCGAGGACGAGGAGATCGGGGCGGTGGGCGAGCGCCATGGCGATGCCGAGGCGCTGCTTCATGCCGAGGGAGTAAGCCTTGACGAGTTTGCGGCGGTGCTCGGACAGGGAGACGAGGTCGAAGGCGCGGTCGATATCCGCGTCGCTCAGGCCGCGCAGACGCTGGACGATCCTGAGGTTCTCCTCGCCGGTGAGGTGCCCGTAGCCGGGCGGCTGCTCGATCATCGACCCGGTGCGGGCCATGAGGGCGGGCAGGGTGCGCCTGTCGACGCGTCCGCCGAATGCCTCGACGTACCCGGAGCTCGGGTCGAGGAGGCCGAGGAGCATCTTCATCGTCGTCGACTTGCCGGAGCCGTTGGGGCCGATGAAGCCGTAGACCGCGCCCCTCGGGATCGTCAGATCGAGGGAGTCGACGACGGTCTTTGCGCCGAAGGTCTTCGTCAGGCCGTGAGTGGTCAGTGCGGGGGCGCCGATTCGCGGCGCTGCGTCGTGTTCGTTCATGCCTCCCATCCAAGGCGCCCGGCCGGCGCGGGTCATCGGACGGGGGTCTGATCTTCGCCCTCCCCTTTCTGCGCGCTTCTCATACCGGGGGATGAGGAGAACGGGTGCGCGAGGGGCTAGCGTAAGGGGCGTGCCCCTGCCCCGCCTCCCTCGTCCGCGCACCGCGGACCTCGTGACCGCGTGCCTCTTCGCCTTCGTCACCGCGGCGAATCCGCGCGCCTTCATGCCCGACGGCACCTCGATCGCCGCAGCCCTCGGCTCGACGGGGGCCATCGGCTGCCTGTTCTGGGGCTTCACCCTCACGTGCTGCGCCGCGATCGCGGTGCGCACGAGGCGGCCGCTGCTCAGCGTCATCGCCGTCGAAGCGGCCCTGGCCGCCCATCTGCTCCTCTTCGACTCCCTGTCGGTCCTGGCGGTCGCGAGCTGCCTCGTCGCGGCCGAGACCATCGGCTCGAGGATCTCCCGCCCGTGGTCCTGGGGCCTGCTCGCGGTCATGGCCCTCGGCTCGGCGGCGACGGTGCTGCGCATCTCCCCGCTGTTCAACGAGGAGGTGGAGACGTGGTCCAGGCTCATGTTCGTCCTCGTCACCGCCTGGTCCCTCATCGGAGCCGCCTACCTGTGGGGCCTGAACCGCAGACGCGCGCGGGACCGCGTGGAGCAGATGATCGCCCGGGCCGAAGAACTCGCCGTTCACGCTCAGGAGACCGCCGCTCACGCGGAGGACCGCAGGCGCCTGGCGGTCATCGAGGAGCGCCAGCGGATCGCGCGCGACGTGCACGACGTCCTCGGCCACTCCCTGGCGGTGATCGGGATGCAGGCCGAGGGCGCGAAGGCCGTGCTCGGCAGAGACCCGGCGCGGGCGGAAGCGGCCCTGACGACCATCGGTGAGATGAGCCGGGTCGGCGTCGACGATGTGCGGCGCCTGGTCGATGTGCTCAGGGATGACGCGCCTGAGACGGCGCCCGATCCGCGCTCTTCGACCGGGGCGGATGCCGGATGCGAAGAGGAGGGGGCTCCCTCCGCCTCCCCTCCCCCGGCGCCGCGGACCGGGCTCGCCGAGCTCATCGTCCTGGCGGAGGGGCTCCGCTCGGCGGGCCGCGAGGTGATCCTCCGCATCGGGGCCTCGGCGCCGATCCCGGCTGTTGCGGAAGACGCCGTCTCGGGGATCCTCCGGGAGGCCCTGTCGAACGCGGCGCGGCACGGCGCCGACCCGATCGGCGTCGATCTGCGCGTCGACGATGCCGGGATCGAGCTGTCCGTCTTCTCCGAAGAGAAACGATCCCCCGGGGCCTGCGCAACCGCTGCGAGAGCCGGGGCGGGCCTGGAGACGATGCGCGAGCGCGCGGAATCCCTGGGCGGGTCGCTCCACGCGGGGCGCGGCAGCGATGGCCGTTGGCTCGTTCACGCCCGTCTGCCCGTCCCGGGCCCGGCGACGGCGGGGGTGAGGGGATGATCCGCATCGGAATGGCCGACGACGAGCCGCTCTTCTCCGCCGGACTGGCGATGCTCCTCGACGCCCAGGAGGGCATGGAGGTCGCCTGGCAGGCGCGCGACGGCGGCGAGGCGCTCGAGTTCGCCGCCCGGACGCCCGTCGACGTCCTCCTCCTCGACGTGCAGATGCCCGTCTGCGACGGATTGGAGGCGACCCGGGGCGTCGTCGCCCGGGGCCTTCCGGGCAGGATCGTCATCCTCACAACCTTCGACACCGAGGGCTACGTCCTCGGCGCCATCGAGGCGGGGGCCTCGGGATTCCTGCTGAAGAACACTCCCCCGGCCGTCCTCATCGATGCGATCCGCACCGTCGCCTCAGGCGACTCCGTGATCTCGCCAGGGCCGACCCGTCGTCTCATCCGGGCGATGCGGGAAGCACCCGTGTCGAGCGCCGAACGCTCGAAGCGGAGACAGGACGCCGGGGCCGAGGCTCCCTCCGAGGACCTCACCGAACGGGAGTTGGAGGTCCTGGCCCTCATCGCTCAGGGCTTGACGAATCAGGAGATGTGCGACCGGCTGTGGGTGTCGATGCCGACCGTCAAGACGCACGTCTCGCATCTGCTCCTCAAGACCGGGGCGAGGGATCGCGTCCAGCTCGTCCTGTACGCCCTGCGCACCGGCGTCGTGGATCTCGATGCGCTCCTGATCGGGACTCCCTGACCCGGGCGCCCATCCGGAGCGACGAGCGCCCGGACGGGACGACGGGTGCTGGAGCTGCGCGGGGGCGCAGGAGGAGGAAGGGCGATCCGGGCGCCGGGCAGGCGCCGGATGAGCGCAGAACCCGTCCGGATATGCGAAGACCCGGCGACAAGGGTCACCGGGTCCTGCGCGATCCTCTTCGGCTCAGGCGTTCGGACGCTTGCCGTGGTTCGCGCCGCGCTTGCGACGATCGCGACGCTTGCGGCCCCTCTTCGACATTTCGATCTCCCATCGCTCGGATTCAACCCGGACAGTGTCCCACATATCGCGACCCGAGGCCAACAGCCCGCGCCTCGCGGCGACGCACATCACTGGAAGGATTCCGCGCCCGCGCCTTCGGGCATCGCGCTCAAGCGGGTGAGGATCCTGTCCTCGAGGTCGCTCGGCCCGGCCTCCGCCAGGCAGGAGCGCACGAGGCCCCGCAGGTGCCTCTCGGCCTCAAGCGCGTCCGCGCAATCCGGGCAGCCCCGCGCGTGCGCGAGGAGCAGGAGACGCTGAGGCGAAGAAACGCCCTCGATCTCCCCGGAGTCGAACAGCGCCGCCGCATCCTGGCACTCCTCGCAGTCGATGATGTCCTCGAGAGCCGCGCGGAGCTGCTCGCAGGGGTTCGCGTCACTCATCGCCGTCTCCTCCGATCCCGTACTCCCCGGCCAGGCCCGCCAGCGATCGCCGCAGATTCGCCCGCGCCCGATGGAGGCGCGACATCACCGTTCCGAGCGGGATACCCAATGCGGACGCGATCTCCCTGTAGCTCAGGGAATCGACATCGGCCAGCACCAGGACCGCCCGCTGGTCGTCGCTGAGCGAGAAGATCGCGGAACGGATCGCCTCGGCGGGCATGCGGGCGAGCGCCTCCACCTCGGCCGACTTGAGGCCGACCGGGTCGTGTGAGGCCGCTTCGGCGAGCTGCCAATCCTCCAGGCCCCCGTCCGAGGCGATGAGCGGGCCCCGTTTCTCCTTGCGGTACGCCGAGATGAAGGCATTCGTGAGGATCCTGTACAGCCATGCGCGGATGTTCGTCCCCTCTTCGAAGGTCTCGAACCTCGAGAACGCCCTGAGGAAGGTCTCCTGCACGAGGTCCTCGGCGTTGTGGGGATCGCGCGTCATCGTGAGCGCCGCCGCATACAGCTTGCGGGCGTGCGGGAGCGCTTCGCGGGCGAAGCGCTCCCAGGA
>NZ_JBNOYB010000071.1:0-3045 GCF_050312375.1 Schaalia sp. | reverse complement strand
TCGGTCTCCTCTTCGGGACGACGGCCGCCTGAATCGCGGTCCGGGGTGCGCGAATCCCCGTGATGACGCGACAATGATGAGCGTGCTCGATGCCCTCAACCACGCGCTGCCGGACTTCTTCCGAGTGATCGACCTCATCGGGGTTCTCCTCAACGGGATCCTCGGGGGCAGGCTCGCGCGCGCCAAAGGATTCGACGCCGTCGGATTCGCGGTCCTCGCGATCATGTCGGCGCTGGCCGGAGGCATGCTGAGGGACGTGCTCCTCCAGTCGGGCCCTCCCGTCGCGCTCACCGACCCGTACTACCTCGGCACGGCCCTGACCGGCGCGTTCATCGCGATGCTGTGGAAGTTCGAGTCGCGTCCCTCGCGGATCGCGATGGTCGTCGCCGACGGCACGGTCCTCGGATGCTGGGCGGCGACCGGCGCCCTGAAGACCCTCAATGCGGGCTTCGGCATTCTCCCCGCCCTCATGCTTGGTCTCATCACCGCGGTCGGGGGCGGTGCGATCCGGGATGTTTCAGCCGGCAACATCCCCAGGGTCTTCGGCGGGAACAATCTGTATGCGACGCCCGCGGCCGCATCCGCGGCGATCATGGTCGCCTTCCACGGCTTCGGTCTGTCGACGATCGGGATGCTCGTCGCGACGATCGTCAGTTCGGCTTTCACCCTCGCCTCCCATTGGAAGGGCTGGCAGCTCCCGCCGACCGGCGATTGGACGCTCACCGTGACCTCGAGCCAGCTCCGTCGCCTCTTCGCCGAATGGGCCGCCAGCGCGGCGAAGGCCGATGCGATCCGACTGGCGGGGATCCGCAGCTCACGCGTGGGCGCCGAGGCCGGATCGGCCGCTCCGGCGGACGGTGTTGAGCCGGGTGATGGGAACGGGGAGGGCTCGCCCTCGAGGGGAGCGGCACGCTGATGTGCGGCCGGTTCTCGATCTTCGTCGAGGACGATGAACTCGTTTCCTTCTTCGACATCGATCTCCTCGAGGCAGAGAGCGCGGGCCCCCGTTACAACCTGTCCCCCGGTCAGTCCGCGCGCGTCGTCTACGAGCGCCTCCTCGCAGATCCTCCCGCCCCAGCCTCATCGAAGTCATCACCTTCATCCGTCGAGGGGATCCCTATTCCCTCCGGCGAGCCCGCAGCCCCGCCCTCGTCCCCCGATCCCGCGGCGCGCGAGGGCGTTGCGATCCGAAAGGCCCGCCCCCTGCGTTGGGGATTCGTGCCGAGCTGGGCGAAGGATCCGAGCCGCCCGATGATCAACGCTCGCGCCGAGACCGTCACCGAGAAGCCGAGCTTCAGGGCCGCCGCCCTGCGCAGACGCTGCCTCGTGCCCGCGAACGGCTACTTCGAGTGGCAGGCGGGGGCCGCGGGCAAGAAACAGCCCTGGTTCCTGTCCGCAGGCGAGGGCGATCCCCTCATGGCCTTCGCGGGCATCTACGAGGCCTGGCGCGATCCGGCACCGCCCGCCGACCCGGATCGCGGCGACGGCGCCTGGCTCCTCACCTTCGCGATCCTCACGCGACCCGCGCCCGACGCACTCGGCACGATCCACGACCGCAGCCCCCTCGTCGTGCCGCGCGACATGTTCTCCGATTGGCTCGACCCGGCGCTTTCGGACCGCGCGGAGGTGCGCCGACTCATCGAGGCGATCCCCGTCCCGGACCTCGCGCCTAGGAGGGTGTCGCCCGAAGTCGGTAATGTGCGCAATGATGATCCGGCGCTCATCGAGGGAGTCCGCACGTAACAGCGGGCCTGCGCGGAGCGAACGGGAAGCGGGCCCCGGGCCCGCGACAAGGACCAACAGGGCGACCAGCCCGAACCAACAGGGCGACCAGCCCGAACGACGACGGGCGACCAGCCCGGGAGTAGGCGCACAGTGACCACGAGTCCCCACGCGTCCGGATCCGCTTCGGCGGCTTCCGGCGCCCATCCCTCATCCGCTCGCACGGCAGGCGGTCCGTCTGCTCCTCACGCGCCAGCAGACGGGGGCGCCGGTGGCGGGCCGAGGAGGTTCCGCACCCGGCACCTGTCGATGATGGCGCTCGGCAGCGCGATCGGCGCGGGCTTCTTCCTCGGCACGGGCGTCGCCATCGCCGAGGCGGGCCCCGCGGTCCTCGTCTCCTACGCGCTCGCGGCCCTCATCGCCGTGTCGGTGATGTTCGCCCTCTCCGAACTCGCTTCAGCCCTGCCCTCGACGGGGTCCTTCTCCACCTACGCCGAAGTGGGGATCGGCCGCTGGGCGGGATTCACCTCGGGGTGGCTCTACTGGGCGATGCTCATCATGGTCCTCGGCATGGAGATCACGGGCGCCGCAGGCATCTTCGTGTCCTGGTTCCCCTCCGTCCCGCAGTGGGTGGTGGCCCTCGTCATCGTCGTCGTGCTCGGCGGGGTGAATCTGCTGGCCGCGCGTGATTTCGGAGAGGTGGAGGCCTGGCTCGCGGGGCTCAAGGTCGCGGCGATCGTCGTGTTTCTCCTCATCGGGATCGGCCTGCTCGTCGGCCTGATACCGGGCAGCGGGGCGGCCCCTGCCGAGATGATCCTGGGGCGCGGCGGTTTCGCCCCGAAGGGCTTCGCGGGGATCGCCGTCGGCCTGCTCGCCATCATCACCTCCTTCGGCGGGATCGAGATCGTCACGATCGCGGCCGCCGAGGCCGAGGACGCGAAGTCGGCGATGGCTTCTGCGATCCGTTCCGTGATCGGGCGGATCCTCGTCTTCTACGTCGGTTCGGTGATCCTCCTCATCTGCCTGCTCCCCTGGGATTCGGAGGCGATGCGGACGAGCCCCTTCGCGGCGGTCCTCGAGATGGCGGGGATCCCCGCGGTTGCGCGCATCATGGAGGTCGTCGTCTTCATCGCGCTCATCTCCGCCTTCTCCGCGAATGTCTACGGTTCGAGCCGGATGGCCTACTCGCTGTCGGCGCGGGGCATGGGCGTGCGCTGGCTCCTCGGGGCCGACGCGGGCCGGTTGGGCGCGGTCGTCGAGGCGGGCGCTTCGGTCCCGGGCCCCGCTTCGCCTTCGGGCGAGGCCGATGACCTGCGAGAGAGA
>NZ_JBNOYB010000070.1:0-4413 GCF_050312375.1 Schaalia sp. | reverse complement strand
GTTGTCCTCGTCCTCGCGCTCCGCCCTCGTCCGAATCGACGAGGGCGGAGCGCCATTTGGCGGAACGCCCGACCCCTCGAGTCGACTTTACTTAGACTTGAGACATGACATCCTTTCTCTTGGTTTCTACTCGTCCTGAGGAAGAGGCGATCGAGGCGGAGTACTCCGCCTTCTTGAGCGTCTCGGGTCTCGAGGAGCAGGAGCTCGAGCAGGTCAGGCTCGACATGCTCGGCCTGCCGGAGATCGATGTGCGGGCCTATTCGGGGATCATCGTCGCGGGCTCGCCCTTCGGCGCGACGACGCTCGACGACTTCAAGACGCCCTCGCAGCGCAGGGTCGAGACGGAGCTGCGCCACCTCCTCGCAGACATCCTCGAAGCGGGTGCGCCCTGCCTGACGACCGGATACGGCACGGAGATCGCCACCGTCCTCATGGGGGGGAGCATGTCGACGGAATGCGCGGAGGAGTCGCAGCTCGTCGAGATCCTCCTGACCGCCGATGGCATCGCGGACCCGCTCCTCGAGGACTTCCCGCGGACCTTCCCCACCTTCGTCAATCATCGCGAGGCCGCCTCCTCGCTCCCCGCCGGTGCGACTGTGCTCGCCAAGTCGATCACCTGCCCGGCGCAGATCGTGAAGTTCGCCGAGAACTTCTACGCGACGCAGTTCAACCCCGAGTTGGACTCGGACCTCATCTCGGACGCCCTTCAGCGCTGGGAGGATGCGGGCTATCCGGGGACCGATGATGTCGACTACCTCGTCGTGATCGGTCGAGAGGGCAGGGGGCGCCATCAGGCGGGCAGGGTCGTGGCGAACTTCGTGAACCGCTATCGCTCCGCTTCTTGAGTCGGAGCGGCGTGAGGCACCCCATGCTCCGCCGCCCGCCGCTGGTTAGCGTTTTGGCGCCCCTAGCGTTTAGGATGGTCGAGCGCACTTCGGTGCGTGCTGGAGGATTCGCCTAGTGGCCTATGGCGCACGCTTGGAAAGCGTGTTGGGTGCAAGCCCTCGGGGGTTCGAATCCCCCATCCTCCGCCCCGGTCCGGCCCGGCGTCACGCGAATGAGTGGCGCCGGGCCGAAGTGTTTCACCGCCCTCGGCCGCCGGCGGTGCTCATCGAAGATGCTCCGGGCGCCCTCGTGCCCGTCTGGGCTCCGGCTTCGGGTTGCTCCTCCGCGCGGGCCCTCTGCGCAGGTGGCGACTTCTTGCCTTCTGCGGCTCGGAGTCCCAGATCTCGGTGCTGAGCCCATCGGATGGGGGAGGCGGGGTGATAACGTGTTCCCCGTCAAATAATCCAAATATTGAAGAAGTTGGGGAAGTGCCGACGCCGCGCACGATGGACGTGTTAGGAATGGCGTATCGGTGTGCGGCGCACGCCGAGTCCTTCGCCCGGCACGACAAAGGTGGATCCCATGCCGTACACGATGAATACCCCTTTCGCCGCGGCGGAACGCCCTCGGTGAGCCGCGCGCCATGGGTGAGGGACGACGGGCTGTGAGGGCGATGCCGCTCATCGCAGTGGTCAGCGCCTGCCTCGCTCTGGCCGGGATCTACGGCGCATGGGACTGGGGCCGTCGCGAAGGGTACTGGGGGACATCGGACGAGCTCGCCCGCCTGTCCAGCCAGGAGGTGATCGCCCCCGATGAAGGGCTGGCCAGCCGCGTCGTTGATCGCTCACCGCATCGGGCCCTTCTGGGCAAGCCTCGCCCCCAATGGGTCGAAGTGGAGATCGCCCCGTCCCCCGGATCCGGAGCCCCTGCCACGGCCGACGGCCTCTCGCATCAACTGCGGGCCAAGGCGACGAGGGCGGGATGGGCGATCGACGAGGAGTGCATGCCGGATCTTCTCTGGTGCGCGCGCCGTATCGACGCCGAGGGATTGACCCTGTTCATGACGGTCTCAGCCCCGCAAGGGGCGGAGCCGAAGAGTTCAGAAAGGATGAGCGGCGAAGCCGATCGCGCCGACACCGAGTCGGGCGTCCTCCGCGTTCGCATGCAATACCTCTAAAGATGAAACCACTTTTCAGAAAACTCTTGGGCGGCATGACCGCTGCGCTCGTCGCCCTCGCGGTGCTCGCCCCCGCGGCGCAGGCCGATGACACGGGGAAGTACCTCACCCTGTCCCTCATCGGGGACTCCTACACCGCCGGCAACGGCGCCGGCTCCTACTACGGGCCCAAGGACAGCCTGCGCTCCACCCGCAACTGGGGGCACACCTACTCGAACTGGCTGAACCGACAGGGCGTTCACACGACGATCCGCAACTACGCCTTCTCGGGCGCCGTCATCAACGACGTCGTCAACACGCAGCTGCCCGCCCTCGACCCCGAGTCGGACGTCGTCATGCTCACCGCGGGCGGGAACGACGTCGAATTCGCGAACATCGTGACCTCATGCTTCACGAACATCCCCTTCGTCGCGACGATCGACAAGTGCAAGGGCGCGATGAGCAAGGCGAAAGAGGTGTTCCCCTCGGTCGTTCAGCGGACGCAGGACCTCCTGGCGCAAGTCGCCGCGAAGATCCGCCCCGGAGCGCAGATCGTCCTCGTCGGCTACCCCCTGCTCTCCATCGAGACCTCGTGGCAGATGAAATCCTGGTTCTTCTGGGGCGCGCCCTATCCGGCGGCCCATGAGATCCGCGCATTCGGCCAGCAGGCGACGGCGCGTCAGCAGCAACTCGTCGATGAATGGAATCGCGCCGAGCACAACGACGTCGGACTCACCTACGTCCCCGTCGAGGTGCTCTTCGCCGGGCACGAACCGGATCCGGATACGACCAAGCGCAACGACTACCGCTGGCTCAACGAGTTCCTGGAAACCGAGGGCAAGACCGGCTCCGACGGCAAAACCCGGTCCGAGAGCGCCATCACGACCCCCGCCTACTGGTACCACCCGAACATCACCGGGCATGAGGAGATCGGCAAACTCCTCCAACGCGAGGTCGGCATCCCCGCCTCCGTCCGCACGACGCGCGCATTCTCGCGCGACATCGACCTCGTCTTCGCCCTCGAGGACTCCCTCGACACCGCCGACTCCCTCGCCGATCTGAAGAAGCAGATCGCGCGCATCACCTCCGAGGTCTCGCTAAAGGCGGCCGAGGGCGGCAAGTCCGCTCGATTCGGCCTCATCACCTACCGCAACGCCGCTGATCCGAAGACTTCGGTGACGAAGAACGGCGTCTTCTTCGACAGTCCCGAGGCCCTGACGTCCTCACTGAGCGCAGTGGCGACGGGAGGCGAGAAGGGCGGCGGCCCCTCCACCTACAAAGCCCTCGACACCGCCCTCCAAAGCGAATGGAAGGCCGGCGCCCGTAAGGTCGTCATCCTCCTCGGGGACGCCGAGGCCCCCGAAGGCGAGACCCCCGACTGGGACAGGCTCCTGCGCAACGCATTCACCGCCGATGTCGCCGAGGTCCTCGTCATCGACCCCGACGACAGCGTCGACGCCTCGGTGAAGGACCTAGCGCTCAACACCGGCGGGCACGTCACCACGGCGCGGACTCTCAAACCCCTCATCGTCGAAGCGCCGACGGCCCGCATCTCCACCATCGATCCCGCGAGCATCGGCGAGGACGTCGAATTCGACGCCTCCGGCTCCTTCGCAGCCGAAGGCCAACTCGTCTCCTACGAATGGGACGTCGACGGCGATGGGGTCTTCGACGCCGTCACCCGCGCGGAGAACGGAATCGCCGCGAACCCGATCCATTCGGCGCGCTTCGACGCTCCGATCACTGCGAACGTCACCCTGCGGGTCACCGACGAATACGGGAGGACCGCGACGGCCGAGATGCCGCTCGTCGTCACCCGGGACGGGGACTCGGTCGATGACGCGATCGACAACTGCCCCGCCGACCGTAATGAGGATCAAGCCGACGCCGACGCCGACGGAATCGGCGATGTTTGCGACGACTCCCCCTACGGCGAGCCCGAGGCGGTGCCGATGCCCGAACGCGCCGTGGCGCCCTCGGAGCCGAGCGTCGAAGCCGGATCGGCCATCTCCTTCACCGCGACGGGCTTCGCGGTCGGACAGGACGTCACCTTCGCCATTCACTCCGAAGACCTCGTCGTGGGTACGGCCCGCGTCGGGGCGGACGGGACGGCCACCCTGCGCTGGAGCGTGCCGGAGGGCTTCTCCGCCGGTGCGCACCGAGTCGTCGCCTCGATCGAGAACGGGCACACCGCTGAAGCCTCCTTCGAGGTGAGTGCGAAGCCGGCGCGGGCCGTCGCCGCTTCGGCCGTCCTGCCCGCGGCTCCGCAGAGCCCGGGGAAGAGCGCGAGCGCACTTGCCTCGACGGGCGGGGCATCCGCCCTCGCGGCCGCTGCGGCGACCCTGCTCTTCCTCGTAGGAGTGGGGGCGCGCACGGTGAAGAAGCAGCGCGCGTAGTCCTCCTCGCGATATGAGGGCCCGCTGGGCGCGGAG
>NZ_JBNOYB010000069.1:0-4388 GCF_050312375.1 Schaalia sp. | reverse complement strand
TCTCTGCGCGCCCGTCCTGCCCGTTGGCGGGGACGGGCGCGCCGTGTCGTGGGAAGATAGTCGCGTGTTGAGGACGTACCGGGATGAGGCGATCGTCCTGCGCACCCATAAGCTCGGGGAGGCCGATCGGATCATCACCCTCCTCACTTCGGATCACGGGCTCGTCAGGGCCGTCGCCAAGGGCGTGCGGCGGACCTCGTCGAAGTTCGGCTCCCGTTTGGAGCCCTTCGGGGTGGTCGACGTGCAGCTGGCGAAGGGGCGCAGCCTGGACACGATCACGCAGGTGGAGGTCATCATCGCGCACGGCGACCTCCTCGCCGCCGATTTCGGCCTCTTCACCAGGGCGTCCGTCATGGCGGAGACGGCGGAGAGGCTCACGCAGGATTCCGACGAGGGCGCCCGTTCCCAGTACCTGCTGCTCGTCGGCGCTCTCTTCGCCCTCTCGCACGTGCGCCACGATCCCTGCCTCGTACTCACCTCCTATCTGCTCCGGGCCCTCGCGATCGCGGGATGGGCGCCCTCCTTCTTCGATTGCGCGGTCTGCGGGGCGGCCGGGCCCCACACCTCCTTCTCCATTCACGAGGGCGGTGCCGTCTGCGATGACTGCAGGCCGGCCGGGTGCGCGGCGCCCTCGGCCGAGGCGATGGCCCTCATGGGCGAATTGCTCTCGGGGGACTGGGCAAGGGCCGATCTTTCCGAGGCCTTCGCCCGGAATGAGGCGCACGCCCTCGTCTCCTCGTATGCTCAGTGGCACGTCGAGCGGCGCATCCGCTCCCTCGGTGTTCTGGAAAGGAGCAGGTGATGGTCGCCTTCACGGGATCCGATCGTTCCCTGGAGGAATTGCGCGGCCTCAGTCCGATGGAGCGCGCCGGAGCGGACCCCTTCGGGCGGCTGATCGGGCCGGGGGAGTGGCCGGGCCCTGTTCCGGCATTCGCCAGGGGGGAAGCGCCCGCGCATGTCGCCCTCGTCATGGACGGCAACGGGCGCTGGGCGAATGCGAGGGGCCTGACGCGGACCGAGGGGCACCGGGCGGGCGAATACGCGCTCATGGACACGATCGCGGGCGCGATCGATGCGGGCGTGCGCTATCTGAGCGTCTACACCTTCTCGACGGAGAACTGGAAGCGTTCCCCCGCTGAAGTCCGCTTCATCATGTCGTACGCGAGCGATGTGCTCGCGCGCCGGACGGGCCAGTTGAAGGAGTGGGGCGTCCACGTCCGCTGGTCGGGGCGCGAGCCGCGCCTGTGGAAGTCGGTGATCCGGGCCCTGGGGGAGGCCGAGGAGGCGACTCGCGCGAACACGACCCTGGATCTGGTCATGTGCGTGAATTACGGGGGGCGCGCCGAGATCGCCGATGCGGCGCGCGAGATCGCGCGTGAGGTGCGCGCGGGCCGTCTCAAGCCCGAGGGCGTGACGGAGAAGTCCTTCGCCCGCCACCTCTACCTGCCCGACGTCCCCGATGTCGACCTCATGATCCGCACTTCGGGCGAGCAGCGCATCTCGAACTACCTGCTCTGGCAGCTCGCCTATTCGGAGATGATGTTCGTCGACACCCCCTGGCCGGCCTTCGATCGTGAGGCGCTGTGGGACTGCCTCCTCGAGTACACCGGCCGTGATCGGCGCTTCGGCGGCGCGGTCGATGCTCGAGTCGGACGGTGAAGTCGCGGTCGAGGGGCGCTTGGGCGGACCGATCCGATCAATCCTGCGCGGGTTCGAGTGCCCGGAGCCGCTCGCATGAGGCGGAGGGGCCGTGCCGGCGCAGGCGCCGCATCAGAGCGCGTGCGCCGATGCCCGCGAGAAGGACGCCGATGACGATCCGTCCGGGCAGTGATCCGGCGACGGCGGAAAGGGCCGCCGTCCAGACGGCGAGCATGCCGAGGCCGTACATGAAGGCCCAGGCGACGCATCCGGGGATCATCGCGATCGTGTAGGTGCGCCACTTCATCCTCACGAGGCCGGCTCCTGCGTTGACGGCCGTCTGCACGCCGACGGTGAGGAAGCACAGGGGGATGATGATGAGCCCCCAGCGGTCGAGGAGCGCTGCGCCGCGCCTGGGCACGGGGCCGTCGAACCAGCGCGCCAGTGAGCCGCGGAAGCCGTCGCGGCCCGCGGAGGCGAGGGCGCCGCGGGCGGCGGCGCGACCGAGCCAATAGGTCCCTTGAGCGCGGAAGAAGACGACGAGGAAGAGGAAGATGATAAGCGGAGGGCCCGAGGAGGCCCAGTGGGGGATCACCGCCCGGCCTTCGCGCAGTCCCCGCACAGGCCGAAGAACTCCATGGAGTGCTCGACTTCGGTGAATCCGTGGGATGCTCCGACTTCTTTGACCCAGGCCTCGATGGCGTCCTGCTCGATCTCTTCAGCCCTGCCGCATTCACGGCAGACGAGGTGATGATGATGATGCGGGGTCTCGCAGAGGCGGTAGAGGGATTCGCCGTCGTGAGAGCGCAGGACATCGACGCGCTCGTCCTCGGCGAGGGTCTGGAGGTTGCGGTAGACGGTGGCGAGCCCGACCTTCTCGCCGTGGGATTTGAGGGCGTCGAAGATCTGCTGGGCCGATCGGAAATCGGGGACCCTGGCGAGCTCGGCGAACACCGCTTGGCGCTGCTTCGTCATTCGCTGCATGTGCGTCCTCCCCCGGTTCAGATGCTTGTCGCAGGATAGCCGATGTCCTGCGGTGAGCGCCGTTCGGGGTGCGGGGCCTCCGAGACGACGGCTCGCATCCGCCTGTTGCGCAGCTTGGAGTCGATGAGGGTCCTGATGAGGAAGGCCAGCGCGTAGATGCCGATGGCGAGGACGACGATCGCGGCCCCCGGGGACAGGTCGATGAAGTAGGTGAGGGACAGGCCTGCGAGGCAGACGAAGGCGCCGATCCCCATGGCGAGCCGCATCGTCGTCGTGAAGGATTTCGCGCCGAGCTGCGCGATGGCGACGGGGATGACCATGAGCGCGGAGACGAGGAGCGAGCCGACGACGCGCATGGCCACTGCCACCGTCAAGGCCGAGAGGACCGCGATGATCATCGACAGCGTCTTGACCGGAAGGCCGGTGGAGCGGGCGAATTCCTCGTCGTTCGTCACGGAGAACAGGCCGGGCGCGATGCCGACGCCGATGATGAGGATCGCGAGCGCGAGGACGGCGATGAGCAGGATGTCGTTCCACGAGACGGTGGCGATCGAGCCGAAGAGGTAGGAGTTGAGCTGGGCGGAGGTCCCGCCCGCGATCCCGATGAGGAGAACGCCCCCTGCGATCCCGCCGTAGAACAGCATGGCGAGGGCGACATCGGCGCTGGTCCTGCCCGATTGGCGGACGAGTTCGATGACGACGGCCCCCAGGAGGGAGACGAGGAGCGCTCCGGGCAGCGCCCAGGCGTCCTTCGGGGTGATGTTGGCGGCGGTTCCCGCGAGCCATCCGAGGGCGACGCCTGTGAGGGATACGTGTCCGATGCCGTCGCCGAGCATCGCGAGGCGGCGGTGGACGAGGTAGGTGCCGACGACCGGGCCCGCCATGCCGACGAGGAGGGCGGCGATGAGCGAGCGCTGCATGAGGGGCGAGGTCGCCATTGAGACGATCGCGTCGATGAGATCGGTCATCGCTTCTCCTTCAGTGCGCCGTCGACGAACGAGGGCGGGACGGGCGGTCGGGCGGCGCGGTGATGGCAGTCCTCGAGGCCGGGCCGGTGTTCGCCCTCGGGGCGCGCGGGCCCGTCGTAGGCGAGGTGCCCGCGCGAGATGCGGATCTCCCGGTCCAGGAGGGGCGCGAGTTCGCCGAGTTCGTGGAGGACGACGAGGATCGTGGTTCCGGCGTCTTTCGCCTCGGCGAGGATTTCCGCGAGGCGTTCGCGCGAGGCGCGGTCGATGCCTGCCATGGGCTCGTCCATGATGAGGAGCTCGGGGTTGCGGACCATTGCGCGTGCGATGAGGACCCGCTGGGCCTGCCCGCCGGACAGGATGGCGAGGGGGTCCTTGGCGCGGTGGGCCAGGCCGACCCGTTTGAGGGCGTTCAGCGCCCGTTCCTCGTCCTTGCGGTTCGTCCACCATTTGCGTCTGCCCAGTGTTCCGGTGAGGACGGTCTCCAGTGCGGATGCGGTGATCGCTCCGGCGGAGTTCAAGCGCTGGGGGACGTATCCGATGCGGTGCCAGGGGACTTGGGAGGGTTTCGCGTTGTCGATTCCGAAGACGCAGGCGCTTCCTCGGGTGATGGGGGCGGTGCCGAGGATCGCGTGCAGCAGCGTCGACTTGCCCGAGCCGTTCGATCCGGTGAGCGCCACCGTCTGTCCGGCGGGAATGCCGAAGGAGACGCCGTGGAGGACGAGGTTGGCGTCCCAGGCGACGTGGAGGTTCTCAACGGCGACGGCCGGCACCGCCGCGGGGGCGGTGCCGGCTCGAGTC
>NZ_JBNOYB010000068.1:0-6094 GCF_050312375.1 Schaalia sp. | reverse complement strand
CCTCTGAAGAGGCGGGGCACCGGCGCATTCGCTCTCCTGAACGCTGAGCGAGGCGAGCGCGTCAAGCACTCCGTGAAGGCGTGCAAGCGCAGTGCGGATGCGCCTCGCTCGAGGACCAGAATCCCCGTCCGTCATCGGTCGTCCGATCCGCCTTGCCCGTCCGCCCGATCCGCGAAGGCCTACAGGGCGACCCGGGACGCCCCGGTGATCGCGGCGATGATGTCCTCGGCGTTGAGATCCGGGGCGACGAAGGAGCCGTTGTTGCGGCCGTGGCGGAAGACCTCGACGCGGTCGGCGATCGTCACCACGTCCGTGAGATTGTGCGAGATGTACACCACTCCGATTCCGAGGTCCCGGAGGCGGGCCACGTGCATGAGGACCTCGGCGGTCTGCGCGATCGACATCGACGCCGTGGGTTCATCGAGGATGACGAGATCCGGATCCGAGACGAGGGTGCGGGCGACTGCGACGCATTGCCTCTGGCCGGCGGTGAGTCTGCGCAGGGGCACCCGCAGGTCGGGGATCCTCGCCCCCAAGCGGTCGAGGTAGGACCGGGCGCGCAACTCCATCTCCTCGTCATCGAGGAGCCGATGATCGAAGACCTCCCGGCCGAGGAAGATGTTGGAAACGACGTCGAGGTTGTCGCACAGCGACGTCTCCTGGAAGACGGAGGCGATGCCGTGCCTCAGGGCGATGATGGGGGAGGAGAGCGAGACCTCCTTCCCCTTGAGGCGGATCGAGCCCTCGTCCGGGGCGAGGACGCCCGCAAGCGTGCGCGCCAGGGTCGACTTGCCCGCGGCGTTATCGCCGACGAGGGCGACCACTTCGTGCCGGTGGACCACGAAATCCACGCCGACCAGTGCCTCCACGCCGCCGAAGCGCTTCGTGAGGCCGGAGATCTCCAGCAGGGGGTTGCGCGGATCGATCATGAGTCCTCCGTCGATGCAGTCGATGGGGGTGCGTAGGACGGGACGAAGGCGTCGCGCGCCAGTGCCGCCGCGCCCAGAGGCTCGGCATCATCGCCGAGCGCCGCGCGCACGAGTTCCACAGCGGTCGAACCGGCCATCGGGCGATCGGAAAGGGCTCGGCGTATCGGCTCGAAGAAGACCTCGCCGGCCTGTGCGAGCTCGCCGCCGATCGCGATGCGATCCAAACCGATCGCGGTGGTGAGGTCGGCCAGGACCTGACCGATGGCCGCTCCGGCATCGGTGATGACCTGTCGGCACCCGGGGTCGCCCGCGGCTGCGAGGGACAGGAGGTCGGACAGGGTCATCGGCCCCCTGCTCAGGCGCAGGAGGTCGAGGAGCGACTCGGCTCCGACGACCGTATTGAGGCAGCCCCTGGCGCCGCAGGCGCAGATCCTCCCAGCGGGGTCCACGATGATGTGCCCGATCTCGCCGGCGATCCCCCGAGAACCCGTGCGGAGTCTTCCGTCGAGGATCATGCCGGACCCGGTGAAGTAGGAGGCGCGCACGTAAGCGCAGGAATCGGAGCCGCGCAAGGAGCCGAAACGGTTCTCGGCGAGGGCGGCGGCGTTCGCGTCGTTGACGACGAGGACGTCCTTGTGCAGGCGCCGCTTCAGCACGGAGCCGACGTCGATGTCCTCCCAGCCGCGCATGACGCCGCGCGCTGAGATCATCCCCGATGCCGGGTCGACGGGGGCGGGCAGGGACAGTCCGATCGCCGCGAGGCCGTCCGGGTCGCCCCCGGAGGTTTCGAGGAGCTCCATGAGCAGCAGGGCCGCCCGGTCGAGAGTCGTATCGACCTTGTGATCCAGGGGAAGGGGGAGGGTCTGGCGGGCGTGATCCTCGCCGGAGGCGTCGAAGATCCGGGCGACGAGGGCGCGGCGTCCGATCGCGATTCCGGCGACGAGGGTGCCGGTCCGCGCGAGCGAAACCAGCTGCGCGCGCCTGCCCGAACGGATCGTGGACGACAGTTCGACCGTTCCGTTCGCCGCCAACTGTTTGACGATATTGGAGATCGTCGCCTGGGACAGCCCCGTCGTCGCCGAGAGCTCGACCTGCGTGATCCGCCCGTAACGCTTCACGGCCTCGAGGACGCGCGCGGAATTGGCCTCCCTCAGGGAGGTCTGCGACCCAGCGAGCACCCCGGACGTTTCCACAGCTCGAGTCTACCGACCGAGCCTTGACTTTCGGTGATGGGAATCGCCGAGGGCGCGCGAGAGAGCGCGCATGCTCCCAGGACGGGGCCTTCCCGCTCGCCCGGACACGCGCCGCGCCCTCGGCCCCTAGTATTTACGCAGGCGGAAGCGAAGGCGCCGATGTCGAACAGGGCGGAGGACATGATGAAGTGGACCGTGAACAACGAAGGATTCGCGCAGGTCGGCTTCGTGGGGGCGCTTGTGATCGTCCTCCTCGTCGTCTTCCAGTTCATCACCGGCTCCCATATGCTCGCGCCGACGAATCTCCAGAACATCGTGATGGCGAACGCCCATATCGCGGTGCTCGCAATCGGCATGATCCTGGTGGTCACGGTCGGGCAGCTCGACCTTTCGGTCGGCTCGACGGCCGCCTTCTCGTCGATGTGCGCGGCACTCGTCCTGGCGGCGTCCGGCGCTCCGTGGTGGATCGGCCTCGTCCTCGGACTCGCGATCGGCGCGCTCGTCGGGGCCGCGCAGGGCTTCATCGTCGCCCGCTTCGCGCTTCCCGCCTTCATCGTGACCGTCGCAGGCATGATCATCCTGCGCGGCGGCGTCCAATGGGGTTCGGCGGCCCTCTCGGTGCCCGTGCCTTCGGAGTTCACCGTCCTCGGCGCCGGGTACCTGCCGTCGATCGGCAACATCGCCGGGATCGACCTCGCGACCGTCGCCGTCGGCGCCGTGTGCGCGGCCCTGGCGGTTTCACGGATCTTCGCTTCGAGGATCCGTCGGCGCCGGCACGGCCTCGAGGAATCAACGCTCCGGCCCTGGCTCGCCTCCGCCGCGGCGATCATCGGGATCGGCATCCTCACCTTCCTCTTCGCCTCGGGGCGTCCCGGCACCTCCTTCCCCATCCCCGGAGTGGTCGTCCTCGTCCTGGTCGCCGTCTACCACGTGGTCTCGACGCGCACCGCCTTCGGGCGCCACGTGAGGGCGATCGGGGGGAACGCGAGAGCCGCCGCTCTTTCGGGGGTGAATGTTCAGAAGGTTCAGATCCTCGTGATGGCGAACATGGGGCTTTTGGCGGCTCTCGCCGGAATGATGTTCGCGGGCCGGTCGACGGCTGCCGGGCCGCTCGACGGGCAGCTGTGGGAGCTGGACGCGATCGCCGCGGTCTTCATCGGAGGCGCGGCGGTCGCCGGCGGTCGAGGATCGATCCTCGGTGCGGTCCTCGGCGCCGCATTGATGGCGGTTCTCTCCAACGGCCTGCTCCTCGTCGGCATCGGATCGGCGCCGGCCGCGGTCGTCAAGGGCCTCGTCCTGCTCGCCGCCGTGGTGCTCGACGCTGAAGGCCGCCGCCGCGCGGATACGGGTTCGGAGCCGAAGCCGTCGTTCACGGCGTGACGGGGCCGGTGTCCACCCTTCGCCCTCGATGCCCCTTCTGGGCCTCAGGCGCCTACCATGGCCGAGTACGAGGCTTCGGCCGCACCTACTGGCGAGGAACACCATGCGCACATCTCCTTCATACACGGCTTCCTACCGGATCGAGATCGACGAATCGGCCTCTTCGATCGCCGCGGTCGTCGACGCGGCGGTCGAGCAGGGCGCTGAGGTGCGCGGCCTCGACGTCGCCGAGTCCATGCGCGGTTCGATCGTCCTCGACCTCACCTGCGATCTGCGCGACTCCGAGCAGCGGCGCGAGGTCCGCAACGTTCTCGCCGCACTCCCCGGCGTGACCGTGTCCTCGACGGCGGACCAGACCTTCCTGTCGCACATCGGCGGCAAGATCGAAGTCGCTTCGAAGGTCCCGCTGCGCAATCGCGATGACCTGTCGCGCGCCTACACTCCGGGCGTCGCCCGCGTGTGCACGGCGATCCACGACATGCCCCAGAAAGCGCATCTGCTCACGATGAAGTCGAACACGGTCGCCGTCGTCTCCGATGGAACCGCGGTGCTCGGCCTGGGCGACATCGGGCCCGCGGCCGCTCTTCCCGTCATGGAGGGCAAGGCCGTGCTCTTCAAGGAGTTCGGCGGCGTCGACGCTTGGCCGGTCGTCCTCGACACGACCGATACGGAGGAGATCATTTCGATCGTCAAAGCGATCGCCCCGGCCTACGGCGGCATCAACCTGGAGGACATCTCCGCGCCCCGCTGCTTCGAGATCGAGGAGAGGCTGCGCGCCGAACTCGACATCCCGGTCTTCCACGACGATCAGCACGGTACCGCGATCGTCGTCCTCTCCGCGCTGATCAACGCCCTCAAGCTCGTCGGAAAGAAGATCGAGGACGTCCGCATCGTCGTCTCGGGCGTCGGCGCGGCGGGCAATGCGATCATCCGCCTCCTCCTCGCCCAGGGCGCGAAGGACATCGTCGGCTACGGGCGCACGGGGGCCCTGGCCGCCGATGACACCGAAGGCATGCACCCGAGCCGCAAGGCGCTCGCCGAGGCGACCAACCCGCGCCTGGTCCACGGCACCCTCGTCGAGGGCCTCAAGGGCGCCGATGTCTTCATCGGCGTCTCCCAGGGCAACATCCTCACTCCCGCCGACATCGCCACGATGGCCGACGACGCCATCGTCTTCGCCCTGGCGAACCCGACTCCCGAAGTGGATCCGATCGGCGCTGCGGAGCACGCTGCGGTCGTGGCGACGGGGCGTTCGGACTACCCGAACCAGATCAACAACGTCCTCGCGTTCCCCGGCCTCTTCCGAGGGCTCCTCGATGCCAAGGTCAAGGAGATCACGACGGAGGTTCTGCGGGTCGCTGCCCTGGCCATCGCCTCGGTGATCTCCGAGGACGAACTCTCGGCGAACTACATCATCCCCGGCGTCTTCGACGAGCGCGTTGCGCCCGCGGTCTCGCGCGCGGTCCGACAGGCCGTTCGCGACCTGCCGACCGTCGACATCCCCGTTCAGGAGGACATCGACGGGCACTGAGTCCTCAGCCCATTGCCGAGGGCGCACGACGCGATCGCCTCGAAGCGAGTCGCTGAGACGCGCACTCGTGACGGCTGTCCGCTATCCGCGACTCGCAGATGGGAGCGGCGCCATTCGGTAATGGGCGGCGGACTGCGATGATCCACGGCGTGCGGCCGGAGCCGGGCGAAGAGGCCCGGTTCCGGCCGCTGCTCATTACCGGTCCGAATGCGAATCGTCGCTTCAATGCGGGGAGTCGATGCATGGACTCGATTCGGGGAATGGACGGGGCTCGATGCGCGTTGGGCCGGGCGCTTCATGAGAGGCTTCCGGGGAGCCGCGAGGCGTCTGAAGCGCTTCGGGCGGCGGGTTCTCTGATGGGGATGGGCTCGCGGGGGAGGCGAGGCGTGAGGCGCCCGACGTCCTTCGGGCGGCAGACGGCGCGGCAGCGCCGCTATCGGGAGCGAGCGGATGATGGGGCTCGGATCCTCCCCCGTTCGAACGGCCTCATGCGTTTCGTCCCCGGCCTCCTTTCGTCCGGCACCCTTCGTTCTTCGTTCGGGCCCTTCAGGGCATGAGACCGCCGCAGAAAGAGGCGCGTCACCGCGCGTGAGCTGCGAATGGTGCTCGAGTCGGCGCGTCCCCTCCCTCAGGCGCGTACCGCTGCTCACGGCCTGTACCCCTGCCGAAAGCGCAGCACTGCTGCGAGGACTGCGGATTCTGTGCACTGCGAAACACGAATAGATCACAAACCCCTCGAAGGGCCCCTGAGCTGCAGCGAGATTCCGCGGATTATCAAGGAAAACCTCCTCGCCGAAGGGGCGGTGCGAGGGGCGGGGGCGATTTGACGGCTTCTGGGGATCTGGGTAGTGTTTTCTTTTGTCGCCGCGGCCTTGTGGTTGTGGTGGTGGCCTCTTCTCGCATGGATCGTTTTGGTTTGGTGTGGGTGTGTGGGTGTTGTTTGTGAACTCGATAGTGTGTTTGTTGTTTATGCCTGTTTTTTGTTTTTGAGTTGTTTTTGGTTGGGATTGCTTGCTGTGTGGCTGCTGCTGCTTGTTGGTGGTGGTGGTTGTGTGGTGGGT